>QFBU01000045.1 GCA_003265975.1 Candidatus Marinamargulisbacteria bacterium SCGC AAA071-K20 | reverse complement strand
TTAAAACCGAGAATGTAGCAAGCGTGATTCACTCGCTAGAAGTTCCTGTTAAAATTGCACCAAGCATCAGTGAAGCTGACATTGTTTTAACCATAAAATCGCAGGTAAAAGGCAAGTCTAAAATTGCATCATTAGCACAGTCTCACCAATTACCACTTCATATCATAAATACGTCTGAAACCAGTGCCATTAATAAGTTTTTCAAACGTTGGTATCGCCTTGCAGACTCTGACGAAGAACAAGAAAATGAGGCCATCAGAGAAGTAGAGCGTGGTTGCCAACAGGTTATTTCAGAAAGCCGAATCATAGAACTCTCACCGCGTCCTACTTATCAACGACGACTACAACACCGACATGCTTTTGACATTGGTTTAAACTCGATGAGTGTAGGCAATGATCCAAATAGACGCGTAAGAATATACCCTCGGAGCTAAGGAATGTTTATAACGTTTGAAGGTGTAGAAGGATGCGGAAAGTCGACACAAAGTTCCCTTTTAAAGGGAGCTCTAGAAAAAGACGGTAAGTCGGTAATCCTCACCAGAGAGCCGGGCGGTACTGACATTGGGGTTGAAATTAGAAATATAATTTTACATTCAACCATTGACTTTACACACGAATACTCAGAGCTCTTATTATTTTATGTAGACCGTTTAGAGCATGTAAAACGTGTGATAGAGCCAGCCCTAAAAGAAGGGAAAATTGTATTATGTGATCGTTACATCGACTCTACAATTGCCTACCAAGTATTTGGACGGGGAATGTCTAGAGACGTGGTAGACCGTCTTAGTAGCATTGTTAACTTAACCCCTGACAAAACCATATTATTTGACCTAAATGTAGAAGAAGGAATTAGACGGGCCAAAAAGAGAGCTGATTTAGATCGTTTTGAAAAAGAAGAATTGGCGTTTCACGAAAGAGTAAGAGAAGGTTATCTGGACCAAGCTCAAAAACATCCTCACCGCATGACTAAGATTGATGTGGATGGAAAAAACATAGGCGACATTCATACCGACGTGAAAAAGATACTAGGCCTCTCTTAATCGCGAAATAATCACACTCTTTTTTTATGCTACAATGATGCCTATGACAACGGTAATCATTAATGGATATTTAGGAAAAATGGGTACAGAGGCTGTGAAAGCAGTGACCGCTGATGCAAACTTAACACTAGTGGCTCAAACCGACAAAAACGACTCTCTTTCTGAAGTAATACAAGCTAAGAACCCTGATGTAGTGGTCGACTTAACTCACCCAAGTACCATTTTTGAAAACTGTAAATCCATTTTAAAATCAGCACACGCCGTCATTGGCACTACCGGACTCACCACAGAACAATTAACTAATTTAGACACGCTAGCTAAAGACAATAACAAGGGTGTTTTTGTGATTCCAAACTTTGCAATTGGCGCCATTTTAATGATGAAATTTGCAAAAGAAGCCAGTAAGTACATGGAACGAGTAGAGATTATAGAATATCACCACGACAAAAAAGCCGATGCGCCTTCTGGCACCGCCATAAAAACAGCCGAGCTTATCGCCGAAGGTAATTCAGAAATTAATAGTACGCCTCTAGACGAAACAGAAATTATTGAGGGAGCCAGAGGCGCTACCAAGAACAATATTCCTATTCATTCAGTACGCTTACCGGGTCATGTTGCCGATCAGTCTGTAATATTTGGCGCACAGGGTCAAAAACTTACCTTAAGCCACGACACAATATCAAGAGAGGCCTTTATGCCTGGGCTTATAGTCTGTATCAAAAAAATTGGCGCCACTACAGGGCTTACCTACGGCCTAGAAAACATTCTATTCTCCAGCTAAACCTATCTGTATCCAACTATAAGTACCTAAAAAGTACATGTTTATTTATTCATTTATATGGGTAAGCCTTTATGTATAACTTGAGGAGGAACTTAGTGTATAATAATGAGTAATACCAATGATAATTATTTATAACAGTAAAAATAGATACATACGAAGAGATTCTAAAGTCGATAGTATGAGTGTAAGCAGCCTAACATGGCGAACCTACAAGCCTAGAGAGTTTTCAATAAAAGGGGAATATACGCCTAAGGGCGAGAGGATAAATGCATTTCTGGGTTAGCAGCGCCATTACGACCACGTGATTTTAGCGATCGTTGGAATAGAAATACCGCCGGTTCAGCTCCATTAAAAGGCTCATTTACTGAGAATTCAGCGAAGCAGGTTGCTGCTAAAATTAAAAAAGACTATTTTAGTAGCGACGTCAGAGGGCATAGAAGTAACACGTCAGAACTACTCGCCTTTTTAAAAGATGCAAATACGGCCCTCAAAGACAATTGTGGAAACGACATCACGCAGGTAGGAAAAACTACAACACCAGCTACAGAGATACCAAAAGTAAAACAAGACGTACTACAATCCGTAGCCAAAATGATAGTTAAAGAAATGGGTAACAAGCCAACTCATGAATTATTAGACACATTATTTTCTCAATTTAACAAACCAGCAGCCACCTCTGACGACAAGTTAGCAAGTACTAATTTATTAACAACCCAGGTCATTTTTGAAGTTATTAAAGGAAAAGATTCTGCCACTAAAGAAGAAAAAACTTCCCACTTACAAGAGGTGCTTACTTGGTTTGACAATCGTGGCGGTGCAAACGTAGAACTGTTGCAGAAAGCTTTAGCTCAACTAATCGACCAAACAGAAGTGTTATCAGACCTCCATGGGCCAGAGCTTGAAAAATTTCTAACAACAGCAGCAGACGGGACATTTACTCACTTAGTAGACACGGGCGCTGGAGACCGTGTAAAGAAAGAAAACTTTACTAAGGAACTAGAACGTTTAATGTGTTTAACAGAAATTTTTGGAGAGGCGGGACAAAAGCTAGCTTCTTCAATATTCAAAACTCAGATTCAAGATCATTTAAAAGGCGGTACTAAAGAAGCTCTTCTAGATTTCTGTACAGAAATTTTTAATCCAGACGCACGCCATACCACCGATGAATTTAGAGATTCGTTCGAAACTCTACTACTTACAACTATCCAAGAGCATACTTTTGGAGGTGTGGCTGATCAAGATCAAGATCAAGAACAACTAGAATGGATATCCGCCCTAGACTCCGGGATTCAACCCGCCTCTGCTGGAACCGCCAGAAAGCCAGGTGTTTTTAATGGTGAAGTTCTAGTTAAAATGATAGAAGATAAATCACAAAAACTTATTAACTTAAGAAAAACTACCCAAGATCAAGCTGAGTTTGGTGACCGTTTAAAATCACTCGTTACTATAATAATTAAAAATATTGCCGCTAAATTTGAAAGCGGCAAACTAAACGAAGCAGGTGCAGCAAGAGCCTTTACTGACGCACTAAGTGTTCCGATGTTTCACTTTGAAGACCTTGCCCTCTTAGATGGCCACGCATTTACTAGTACTATTCCTGATATTGATTTAAGTTCGATCATTAAAAATGTAAAAGCAAGTAAAAAATACGACCGCGATTTCTTAATGCTTGCTGGGTTAAGACGAGAAGGAAAGGGAATAGACGAAGTACTTTCTAGTAAACCATTATCAACGATTGATGCAGCAGGCGACCATGATGGAGACCTCGCCGGTCTGCCACCTCTTAAACAAACGTTATACAGTTTAAACGAATACATTACCTTAAAAGAGCAGCAAATTCTTGAAGAGGACGTCAACCAAGTTGATTTAAGCTACCATCGCGCCATTCTACAAGAGGCCGGACTTTTTATAGACAGCGAACTAGGTCTAGATGATCCTAAAAATGGGCCGTTTGAAATGATCAATCGACTCAAAGACAGTGTGTTACAAAAAGGGGATTCTCCACAAGCCGCTGTAGTAGTGAGCTTAATGAGTAAATTTAAAGGGAAAGTCGTTGTAGCTGCTTATGGAGATACGGGGACATTTCATAAAGTTACAAATAGTAAGACACGTAAGGGCGAAAAAGCTATTAATAAAGCTACCGATAAGTTAGCGTCGTTTACAATAAGTATGGGTAAGGAAGATAATGCCGATGTAGAAGGATTCAAAAAGCGGCTGACTGCTTTCACTAAAGACATCCCGCATTTATTAGCAGACTCTAACTACGAAGATATTAGTAGGATTACCTTCCAGCTAAGCCAAAATGCAACAGACTTAGCAGATATTGAGGGGATTGAGGAGATTGAGGCCAGTTTAGCGTCCATAAAAACCGAACTCGATAATATTCAAGTAGCAGCCCTTAGTATTGAAAGAAACTTAGCAACAGAATCGTTTAAAGTTGATGCTCTTTTGTCTGGTGCTGTGTCTGCAGATGAAGGCGCCGTTGCTGCCCCAATACCTGCTCCAAAAAGAACACTTACAGAAGAAGTAACCCTTCAAGCAAAAAAACAATTAAGTATAGGTTTAAAACGCACATCGCTTAAGGCCAGTAAAAGAAAATCGTTTGAAGCTATAATTGATAATTTAAATCAACAATTTTCAACTGTTCTTGATCCAGTTAGTGTATTTAAAGAATTTACTGACCACGAAAGACTAGAAGACTACGGGCTTGAGGACCAACTGGCCATGGTCAATCAATTTGGGGCGCAGGCTCTAGACCAACTTTTAGAGTTTGGGATTACTGGTGAAAGCTTTGGTACTCACAAAGACACCGTAGAAGCCGTCATGACAAAACTGATGGAAGAGTCTCCATTAATGGAAATGAGAGAAGGTAAATTATGTGCAAAAAGTACCGCTGATATAGGACTAATGCATGCTGGTATACCCGCGGCCCCTCCAGCTGCAGAGGTTAGGAGTATAGAAGTAAGATTAACGGCCGCAGGAGTTCCAGCTGCAGAGGCACGAGACATTGCAGCAAACTGTTTAACCGAGCTCCTCACAAGACAAGCGGTAATGGAACAAGTATTAGAAAGTTTATTTGTAAAAGAACCCCAACTCGATGCTTCAGGCGCAGCTGTGGAAGACGCCTCTGGATCACCAAAATTTACAGGAAAAATAGTATTTACAAAACTTACTGGCGATCGACTTACGGAGTTTACAGACGCCTTAAAATTAAAACTTGAAGCTGGGCCTTTTGCCGGTATCGCCGGTGGTGTTGACGCTCAGTTAGCGTCCGTGATGAGTGCTCTTTTAGACATCGTTCATCCAGACCAGTTAAACGAACTTATGGCAGCCACTCAAGTTCAAATTGATCAAATTGAAGGGGAAATTACTCACCTTGAGAATAGAGTGGGTCCAGGTGTAGGTCAAATAGGTGGTCAAATAGCGGGATTAGTAACCTCTATTGGTAGTATAAATGCTGACGGAACACCACTCTCATTAGAGAACTGGATGGCCGCGCTAACTACTGCACGGGAAGATGGGGCCCCTCCTCTTAGAAGAGAACAGCTAGAACAACTAATAAGCCTCGCCAAGCAGAGAACAGCTTTCAAGTCAGACATTGTGAGACTAAAGGCAGATCTAGTAGAACAGAAAAAAACTAAAGGTATAGTGGATCAAAAACAAGAACGCGTAGACGCTGGTACTAGACTGTTTTCTCAAATAAGCAGGTTAGCTACAACTACAGTAAGACAATGTTCTGTGATGCTAACTCAGCAAAATGACGCATTTGCAGGCGCTAAGTTTGACTCCAGAATGAGAGACATAGGACGTCCCTTACTAAACAGTCCCGATTTTGCTGAAGTAGCTCCTCACGAAGACTTTACAAACCCTGCTAAATTAGTGGCGATTTTGGACGAACTATGTGGCGGTTTAGGCGCTTGTTCTAGGGCTGATCAACATGAAGTAATGACCGATAAAAGCCGAACCAAGCTAAACGAGAGATTTAATAAATTATATTCTGATGGAAACCCAGCGACCATGCCTCTTGCAGTAGACGCGGACGCTGCCTTTATGGGTAAAGTTAACACCTATATCAGAAACATTATGGCCGTAAGTGGAGGCGCTCCAACAGCGGCAAGCGTATTACAAGAGTTAGAAACCTATTTAAGCAGAAGAGAAGAATTTCAAGTTACCGCAAAACAAGAACTTAATATAAAAACAATACCAAGTCACCGTAAATTATTGGAGGGAGATCCACCTGGATTTGTAACGCTTTCTTCAGCTATGGGACGTGCCCTTACACGGGGAGCGAGTAGCCCTATTTTAATGGTTAAGACCTCATCAACAGAGACAGATCTAGAAGTAGGCGATCTTATTTTGCAAATTGGAAGCGTGAAAGTTGAAAATGCCTCTCTAGACAAACTTAAATCTGCGGCGGTCCCAAAAAGAGGAGTTGTGAGTTTAAAAGTACTTAGAGACGGGAAAAAAACCACCATTAAGATGAGAGTGAACCGTGGACAAGTTGTTGATATGAATAATGGCAATTTATTTGGAATCAAGGTGTCAAGATCAATGGCCGATGTAGACTCAAGGCAAGTATTACGCCAAGTAAACGCACTTGGTGACTATATGACCCAAGAAAACAAGCGGTTTGACAAAATGACTACGCCACAAAAAAAGAAATTTTACAAAAACATTGGCCAGGCGAGTAGCGATTTAAGTCAAATGCTAGCCAATGCAACTGGCATTACGATGGACCTACAAACAGAATTAATATTAAGAGAGATTCACGCTCAACTGGATGGACCGGAAGCATATGACTTCGACAAGCTCGGAGAGGCAGATAGCGGTATAGCAGAGTTCGTTACTTTTCATAATGGTACTTTAAAGTTAGCACACACTTTAAAGGATATATTTGAACTTGGCGCCAAAACGGGTAAAGCCAAAGGCGCGCTACAGCGGTCTATTGAAGGTAGTAAAAACTTTAAAACTAAAGCCGACGAAGCAATAGACGACAGAAAACGTGCCGGAGAAAGATTTCCAACACTAGTCGAAAGTGAGCGATTAGACATTGCTCAACAAGTACTTAACACCGCAGCAACCCGGCTTACTAGATTTATCAAGTTTAAGTTAATTGTTAAGCCAGGTATTGATTTTATTGAAACAGTCGTTAAAAATTTACAAGACTTAAACGAAGTTATAACAGCAGCCGAAGAGCAGGCCAAGCTAATTCCTGTAGAAATTACAAAACAAAAAGCTAGAAAAGCTGACTTAGAAGCAAAAGTAACCGCAAGGACTATCACCGAAGAAGAGAAAACAGAGCTAAACAATATAAAAGCCCTAGATTCAAAACTAGACGCTATTAGAGACAAACTTAGAACCGCCAAAGCACACTCTACTGACATAACTAGAACCCTTATAGAGTCCAGCGACAAAAACGCACCCTTATTAGAATTTGATAAACGACTAGGGGTTGTATACAAAAAAGTGACAATAGTAGACGGTGTAGAAAAAACAGAGACACTTTTCCTAAACGAAGCAATGACAGAAATGAGCCAGGCAGAAAAGGCAGGGCTAACGCAATATTTTAAAGATATGCTAGGAAAATTCGATCTTTCTCTGAGCGACTTAAATAATATACCTGTACTTAAAACAGCTACTTTAATTACACAATTAACATCAGAGATTCCAACCCTTATTAGCGATCAACTAAAAGCTAAAATACACTTACAACAAACCCATTTAGGGGTATTCACTCGGGGAATATCTGACACAAATATACAAGAGGTATCACGATTCTTTGGGTCGATTGAACCAAAGAATATTGGAAGTCCAGAGGCCACTCTAAACGTCGCCCAAGTACATAATTTTGTAAACGGGCTTAGAGGAATGGCTAGAGAATTAAATTTAGACACGTTTAGAGCGACTGACGAATTAGTAGCTACTTTCAAAGAAAAACTTAGGGCGCTAAGTCCTGCGGGAATAAACCCAGAAGAATTATCTTTGTCACGTTTCACTGGTATACATCCCCCGGTAGCAACCCAAACCGGACAACAAAAATTATTTTTAGATACTATTATTGCTCATATAGTAGAAAGAGACTCAGACGATGGAGGACATACATGTACAAAAGAAGAAGCTAAAGGAAAAATGGATGCTCTTTTAGTTAATGAAGGCGAAATTGATGGCCTAATAACTTACATAGGTACTAAGGGTTTAGATGAAGATCTAGCAGAAGAGATAACCTCCCTTAAGGCTCATAAGCCTTTTATCGGCAAAAAAACAAATGACACTCTAAGTTTAGCGCTTCTAAACGACACTACATTCTTACAGCTTCTCATTACTAATTTGTCTAGTGTAATAGAAGCAACTATCGACCAAGAACAAACTAAAGCGGAGCTACTATTCCAACTAAGACAATTTCAATTTGCAAAAACGCTTCAAGACCATATGAGCACTACATTTGGAAACATTGAAGACTTACCCGCTTTTACTAATTGGGCAAGCGCTGCTGCTGGGCCTTTGATTGGTGAAGAACTAGACGATCTTCTAAACCAACTACTAGTGTCTAACCCAAAAGATACAGTAGAAGTAAAGACAGCTCACACCAAAGCTTTTAGAGGTGACTTGTCTGTATTAATACAGTCCATGAGGTCAAAGTCTCTGTCAGAACTTACTCGACAACGAGTAGAGGATACTCTAGCCACCTCTTACGGTATAGATCGTGGAGTAGCCTTAGACACAAAAGTAGAAAATATAATGATGGCCGTAGACGATCTTAAAGAACTCGAAAGAAGCTTAGCTTTGTATGCCAAAGAAAACGAGACTTTAGAAAAAATATTGAAAACAAAATCAACAATAGAACGAACCATCACTAACACCGGCGAAACAAAAACGGTTAGGGAAGTGATGAGTGAGTTAAGACAATACAAAGTAGGGCTGGCTCACGGTAGATTCACCGCCAAAGGGAAAGAAACTCTCTATGAAGGGGTAATACACACCTTCGAGCTTTTTGAAAAAGCCTTAACCCTTAAATTAAAAGCAAACCCAACGTACCTTAAAGGTGATTTACCTTACGAACAATTATTACAAGACCTTTATGACGAAATTAAGGCTAACACTGACGACAAATTTCCAACCTCTGTGGAAAGAGAATTCCCAGTAGGAAGTGGTATTTTTCAACTTGATGTTAAAGGACTGTTTGAGCAAACAGAAAAATTTCTTCCATCTCGTCAATATATTACAACTAGGCAGTCTGTTTTATTAGCCCGAACGCAAAGAAAAACGTTAGAGACCGCCGATCGTTTAAAGTCAGAACCTATATCTATGGCTTTTTTAGCGGCTGGAAAAGGGGTAGAAATCCAAGATCAACCCGACATCGCTTCTTGGGAAATACGTAACGGTGAAATTAGTACAGAAGCTGATAAAGACACGGTAGCCGGTCTAAATAAATATTTAAAACAATTAGAAACTCAAATTGAAATACTTGGGAATATTACACCAAAGAACTCAGATAG
Source organism: Candidatus Marinamargulisbacteria bacterium SCGC AAA071-K20 (assembly GCA_003265975.1). GTDB lineage: Bacteria > Margulisbacteria > Marinamargulisbacteria > AAA071-K20 > AAA071-K20. The sequence goes on along the minus strand of QFBU01000045.1, from coordinate 728 downwards.
GGGCGTATTCGACAGACATCTAGACAGCGTACTAAGCCAATATCAAAAGGCCTTACAGCTAAAAATTGAGGCTAGCCAACAAGAGTTGTCTAAGAAAGGGCTTCCTCGATCTTTGTCATTTGAAAACTTTAAGAAAGATCTTGCTCGTCTAAAAACCAGTCTAAGGCTCATTGCTATCAATGTCCCAGAAATTGACAACATAGATGATCCAGCTGGTTCAGAATTTTCTTTCGAACATGGTATCAAGCATTTAATGGACCGCTATAACAGCCAGGTAGATACTGTAAGTAAACAGTTTTCTCTCGCTCAAAAAAATGTAGCTTATTCATTATTAATTAAATATAATCAAACTAAGCCAGCTCGTCCAGAATCGATTGGCTTAAACGATCTAGGCAAATTAAATGGCCCAGGTCTTGCCTTTATTGCTAGCTTAACCAATAACATACAACATCAATCACAAGCGGGTATGGCAGAAGGCATGATTGCTCAAGTAGTAAACGACATGTGTACAGACTTAAGTCGCGCCATAGAAACGTTTATATCGAATCCAAAAAATAGAGGAACAAAAAAGTCTTTTTCTTTACTGTCAGAAGCACAACAACAAAGTATTCCTATAGAAGCACGCACTATGATGCATCAGATGATTCTAGCTAGAATTGGAGACGCTAACCCACCCATAAACTTAACGTTTGATATCTCTAACCCACAACTTCTATTTAACTTAGAAA
>QFBU01000044.1 GCA_003265975.1 Candidatus Marinamargulisbacteria bacterium SCGC AAA071-K20 | reverse complement strand
CAATGTTTTTTAGATATGTTTCTATTTTTGATATTGCCTCTAACGCATCTTGGATATAGAAAGAAAGTTTTCTATTCTTCAATTTTTTTTACCTCATTTAAGATAGTTTCTCTTAAACGCTCTTTTAGCGCATTTCTTGTAACTAGGTCTACATTTTTTTGTAATTTTTCTTCTAAGTAGGACTTTAGATTGAAAAATTCAAAACCTACGGGTTTATTAAAATCTACAAGTAAGTCGACGTCACTATTTAAAGTTTGTTCGTTTCGAGCATAAGAACCAAATAAACCTAAATAAGATACAAAAAACTCTTCTTTTATTTGTGGCATCATTTCAGAAAGAATATTAAGTATAGGTTCTACATTTTCTTGAGACTTTTGATTCATTTTCGTTCTCCTCAATTTAACTCTGTTTCTATTTTAGCATAATCTAATTTTAGTATGGTGGTATTGTGTTTGGTGTAATATCTATATGCTTGCCAAATTAAAACGTTTTAATATAATTAATGGTTTAAATGATTCCATTCCTGCCTCCATTAAAAAGCACTTCAACGTCGACGAAAACGCCCTGTCATTTATACTATCCAAAAAACCGTCATACACCCTCAAAATGCACCCGTGAAAATGAGCTATATTATTTTAACCACCGGTTCTATGATCCTGAGACTAAACGGTTTCTTTCTAAAGATCCTGCTGGAATGTCAGCTAGTCAACTTCGAGAGAGAATCCTTCATTTACAAACACTTTTAAAATATTGAGTGATATGAAAATGATATAATTTATTGTTATTGATGACTTTTGCTTAAACTTTCAATAAACGATCTAATACCATTTTTAATAAGCATTTGTGGAGAAAAAGTAGTTGAGCTTGAAATAGAAGTGTCTTTATTTCTGAACTCAGGAAAGAATACGTATACTTCTTCCATACGAATCTGAGATTTTGCATATTCACGTTCATCACATAAGACCTCAAACATTGTTAACCGACTTTCAAAGCTTAGTGTCTTGTTTTTTAATTTGTCTACAACTCTATTTAATAAAATTGGGTATGATTTAGTTTTTAAAGCTCTATTTATCTTTGAAAGAAGTTCAGGGTTTGTATATGGCTTTTGAACATAATCAAATGCGCCATCGTTAATTGTAGCAATAGCCGCTTCCATGTCGTCAAAAGCAGTAACCATGATCACTTTGCAATTTGGAGATTTTTCTAAAAGAATGGGTAATAATTCAGTTCCATTCATATCTGGCATTTTAACATCTAAAAGTACTACATCTAGGCCTTCAATTTCTTGTGCAATTTTTAACCCCTCAGTTGCATTTTCGGCAATAAAGACATTGTGGTCGACTTCTTCTAAAAAGTTGCTCAGGTGAAATTGCCACTCAGGCTCATCATCAATAACCAAAATATTTGCCTTGAGATTATTTATATCGTAAGCAATGCTTCTTAAAATTGCAGACTGTTGCATTTGGGCTAGTCGAACTCCATCTTTTTGTAGTATATCTAAATAAGCTGAAGAAACATCAATAGGAAGAAGCCCATCAACAATTATTTTTTTCATTAGAGCATCTTGGTAGGCAATATCGTGAACTTGCTTTTCTGAATAGATAATGTCTTCCTTTTCGATGTCTTTGAGTACTTTTTTATCTAATTCATTGGAATTTATAGCCAGATTAATTTTATGGATAATTGTGGGGGTGTTTAATGGCTTTGAAATACAGTCTGTTGCACCTGTACGCATGCAAGCCGTAATTATTTCTAAATTTCTACTTTCAGTAATCATTATATATTCAGGAATAAAAGATATGTTTTTTAGCTTTTTTAGGATATTTATACCATTTCTATTAAAAATAATATTTTCTATAAAGACGATATCTATATAATTATCCTGGTCTATTAATAGCTCTACGGCATCTTCCTCACTCCGTGCAATTAGTATCTCATGGTCACTTTCTAATGCTTCAAATTTTTGGATAGTTTCTTCTTTTTCAGCTACTAATAGAAAATAGTTACTAATTCTCATATTCCTCTTTTTTGTTTTGTAAGTGAGTAGTACCCCCTTTTTTAGTGTCTCTAAACATTAAATGGGTAGGCAAATTATAAAAGTAGTTCCGACTCCAACTTTTGAGTCAACTTTAATTGTGCCATTATGCCTATTTATTATAGTTAGTACATTTGCTAGCCCCAATCCTGTGTTTTCATGTTTTGTAGAATAGAAGCTCTCAAATATCATATTTATTTTTTCCTCTTCAATACCACAACCGGTATCTTTAACCCTAATCTCAATTCCTGTTGAAGGGTCTCCTTTAAAGGTAGTTATCTCTTTATTGAGTGTCGAAACCTCTATTGAGCCAGCCGCTTCTATGGATTGAATAGCATTCACAACTAAATTAAGAATAGCTCCATTTAATTGTTGACTGTCAGCGTGGATTAGATGAGTAGAATTTATAGTTTTTGTAATAGAAATAGTTTTCTTATCATTTGAATGGTACTGGGCAAGATCTACAATATCTGTGATGACAGAATTAATATCGACATCAGCGTCTATTTTAACTAAAGATAATTTCCCGTAACTTAACATTAATCGAGTAATATTAGTTAAACGATCAACATTTTTAATGGCCATATCTGCAAGTAGAATTCGCTTTTTATCATCCACATTCGACCCTTTTAATGCTTCGCCTGCCGCTCTTAACATTCCAAGCGGATTATATATTTCATGTGCAATTCCTTGCGCTAATGTGCCAAAGGCTGCCTGTTCAGATAGCTTTTCACTAGCTGCAAGCGACTTTTTATAACTTTCTTTGATTTCTTCAAAAGGTTTTGAAAGTATTAATCTCGATGAAAGGTGCATGGATATGGCTTCAAAAAACAGAAAATCATCAGCTTCAAAGCAATCTTCATTTAATTTAGATCCCATAGCTAAAATACCCATTAATGACCCCTTATGTTGAATAGGTATTAATAGACTAAACAGTGTTAGTTCGGGAATAATTTCGGTATTGGAATTAATACTAATTATGGAGAGCTTTTCTTTAAGCATTTTAATAACTGTCGACTCTATTGGGAACTTAGTTAAAATAGATGTTCCGGATAGATTTTTATATGTCATTTCTGATATCGTTTTATCTGAAAATTTGTCAGGGACCAAGAGCTGAATTTCTTTGACTTCAAGCTCATGTTTTAGATTCTTTGTGATAATAGTGTTAATTTCGTCTATATCGATTGTCTGATTTAGCTCTTTTACGATTTTCAATAACACTTCATTGTAGTTTATTTGATCTTTTAGGAACTTCTTTTCTGCTGTTTTTTGGATTTTCACCCTAAACTTTTCACCTTTGAAGGCCCAAACTATAGACAATATACAAAATAAACCAATTTTTATTTGTTGATTTAATTCAATGGGCATTAATAGCAAATAAGAGAGTAAGATTACTATTACAGCTAAAATATATGAGAGTAATTTAGAAATAATCACTTTAAAGTCAATTAGATCTTTTTTTACCATTGCATAGCTTAAAATTGCAGCATATATAGCAAACGATAAGTTATCAAATCGTAGTTGAATTCCATACTTCATAGCTGGTAGATAAATACTAGCTGAGACTAGAATAAAGAAAATTCCAAAAATGTTATATTTTATCTTAGATTTATTTTTAGTTGAGCACTTAACGTATTTATAAATACTCCATAAAAGAGAAAAAATAATCCCTATAATTGAATATAAGACAAAGTAATCAAAATGTTCCCCAGTGATCAAACTGTGTTGCGAATTTGACACTATTGAGCTAATAAAGAATTGTGAAGAAAAAAGATTTAGGGCTAATAACACACCAGAAATAGTATATAAAGAGCAAATGGTTAATGGTCTTGTTTTTGTAGAGGTAAGAATAAATGTGAAATGTAGTAGTAGTGATGGCCCAAAAACAGCACCTATATAGGCGGCTTTCATGATATTTATAGAAGGAAAAAAATTAACTATTTGTGTGTAAAAGAAGAAATCTCCAAAAATACCTAGACAATTAGATATCATTAATAAAAAGAAAATAAAATGAATTTTTTTTCTGAACTTACTAAAAAGAACAAAAGAGCCTAAAAATAAGCTAATTAAAAATGCAACTACCGACGATGCGAATAACGTGTTTATAGAGAAACCTAACATACTACTTAAGGTTCCCTGTAATTTTGAATATAAAACCTAGTTTTTCTAGACTTTAATTCTAAAGGCCTTATATATATCAGAAAGCGACTTGTTGTTCTTTATATGTCTATTTGTTTAGTTATATTAGAGGCCCCTTATTTTTTTATTTTTTGAGTGGTTGGTGCTATTCAAGCAAGTAATATTGTTTTGCTTAATTTGGCTTTTTATATTTTGGCGGCTGTAATTAGAAAATATTATTTGGTTTTTGTTAGTATTCTTGTTTTTGGTACGTCAGTTTCATTAATTTATTATGCTTCTACTCTTGGTAAGGGAATTGGTGCTTAACTATTTTTATTTGCTTTAGTAGAGATGTGTTTTACCATTTATTCGTTAAAGCATCTCACTTCAAAAACTGGACTTAGTACGGGTAACACTCCAGATGCTTCACGAGAAAGTTCTATTGTCGAAGCTGTTTCGCTAATAAGAGCTTTATTGTAATCGAGTCCGGTTTGAAGTAAATATACCGATGTTCCCGTTCAAGCAATATCTGTTCCAATTAATGACCAACTACCTGCTGCGCCTACAGCTAAACCTGTGCCTAATACTCCCATACTACTTTATGTAAAAGTATTATTTTTTAAAAAAACTACAAAAAGTCCTAACTTTGCCCATTTTCAAGCCTTTTTAACTTAAATACCTATAAAAATTGAATGTTTTAAACCTGGATATATCGAAAGTTTCTTGTCTTTCAATTATTTTTGAAAATTAGTGAAATTTTTTGAAAAAGATTCCGATAACTATAATAGAGAGAAATCTCTAGGGAAGATTCGAAAAGGTGAAAGAGGAGTCCCCCCCTTACTTCTCCGGACCCTTTTCGAACAAAAAATCTCTAGGAAAGAGATTCCAAAATAATGCTTATAAAAACAGGGGTTAAAAACACCGTATTCTACATATTTCTCTTGGAATAACTTAATGTTACCACAAAAAATATTTACATCAAGTATTTGAACTATATGGTAAATACTTCTCATTAATAATGACATTTTAGAGCTTATAAACCTCCTATTTATACAGTCCTTTTTATAGTGCTTTTGAGCGCTACTTTTATACTTGAAAGTCTGGCCTATACTGGGTATACTATTGAGAATGAGTCTCAGTTTCTATAAGGCTCTAAATTTACTTAATAGGATTTTGGTTTTTTATGATTTCTTTACAAGAATTATTGTTTAAGGGTGGGGCAGTAAATTATATCTTAATGATATTTTATGTATTAACATTGCTAGTTGTATGTGAGAGGTTAATTTATTTTCTGTTTAGACGTGGAAAAGCCGAAAAGTTTACTGAAGTACTTGACGAGTCTCTAGAAAATGGTACTGCTTTAGAGTCCTGTGATAAATGCTTAAAATTTAAGAATACTCCTCTTTTTGACTTAGCACGTCATTTCCTCGATAAAAAATATAACGATAAAGAACAAATTAAGAAGCAATCTGAGATTTGTTTGAAAAACTGGGTTTCTAAATATGAAAGCTCTCTTTGGTTTTTAAGCCTTGTTGGTGCATTAGCACCTATGATGGGATTGCTTGGTACTATGATGGGACTAGTGAAGTCCTTTAAAGGTATGGAGTCTCTAGGTGGTCATGTTGATATTTCTGTTCTTTCTGGAGGGATTTGGGAAGCGATGCTAACTACTGTGGCTGGAATAATTGTAGGTATTATTGCTTTATTTGCATACCGAATACTCGATCATTTTGTAGATAAAAAAGAACATCAATTACAACAATTTCAACAACAACTTCTTATACGTTTTTATTACCCTAGTTAGTTAATTAAATGACACGTAGAAAAAAAATTGATGGGGCTACTTCTGAGCTCATGCCGCTTATTGATATGGTCTTTATCTTACTTATCTTTTTTATGTTAAGTTCTCAATTTTTAAAACCAGTTATTAGTCTTAATTTACCTGTTGCTGGTTCTGGGGCTCAGATAGAAGATACTAAGTTATTAATTGTAAGTTTGACTAAAGAAAAAGATATTTATTTGAACCAAGAGAAAGTGGCTCAACCTGACCTTGTTAAAGAAATTAAAAAACGGCTTTCTTCCCAAACAAAAGTAGTGATTAGTGCCGACAAAGAAGTTGAATATGGTTCCTTTGTAACTATTATGGACTCTTTGAAATCTAATGGTATTAACGATGTTTCATTAGAATATGAAGACTAGATGGCGCCGTCTCTTAATAGCTTTTTTTTTCATTTTTCTCTTGCATTCTTTATTCCTCTTAGTTAAAAAAGAAAGTTCAGACTACACGACATTTTCTGAAGAATCCTTAAGTATTCAAAAGACAAGTGAATTTAGAATTGAATTAATCAAACGTAAAAAAAATAAAAAAAACAAATCAAAACCTCAACTTAAAGAAAATATGGTTTTAGAAGAAGACGTTAAAAAAGACGAAGATATTTTAAGTGATGATGCCATTAATCAAAAGAAATCGTCTCAGTATGAAAAGAGTTTAACCAGTTATCAGGTACAGGTGTTGAGGGCTATTGAGAAAAATAAATACTATCCTTCCCGCGAAAAACGAAGAGGTCATGAAGGACGGGTTACTGTAGGGTTTGTAATTAATAGTAATGGAATTATGAGTAAATTAATCATATTACACCAATCTTCTTATGAAAATTTAGACGAGGCGGCTCTTGAGTCGGTTAGAAATGCGGCCCCCTTTAAAAAATTTCCTAAACAAATAATTGAAAATGAATTAGTTTTTAATATTCATATTGATTTCATTCTTTAAGTAATTTTTCACTCAATTTTGTTTGAAACCTCCCTAATAAGGGTACAAACCTAATAAGACTAGACAGATCTCTTTAAATTGAAGAGAAAAGGGGTTATTGGTGTTTTGTAAACTTTTGAATAAAATTATGTATTCTTTAGCTAGAACCAATAAAATATTTCTTTCTATTTTCCTAAGTATTTGTATGGTTTGTATGTCTGTATCTATTGTACTTGGGGTTCCTGGTAAAATTTCGTATCAAGGTAAACTTACTGACGATAATGGTGTGCCTATTCACGGTCCTACTGTAATGCATTTCAAAATATATGTTGATGGGTATTCTCAATGGTCAGAAGATTATGATGGCAACTCTGGTCGACCGAAGGTTACGATTACTAATGGACATTTTAGTGTTCAGTTAGGCTCGTTGTCTGCTATTCCGGAGTCATTGTTTAATACTGGCGAGCTTAAGCTTGGTATTGCTGTTGGAACTGACTCTGAGATGAGTCCACGAATTAGTTTGCTTTCTAATCCGTATGCTTTTCATGCAGGAACTTTAGACGGATTGACGTCTAGTCAGTTTATGAGAAGTGATTCTGGAAATACTATGGTTGGTGATTTAGTTCTACGAGGTGACTTAAGGGTTACTAATAACGTTCAGGTTGACGGAAAAATGGGTATTGGAACGTCTTCACCAAGTACGTTATTGCATGTTAAGTCTTCATCTAATGGTATTCAAAGTACTATTGAAAGCACAGCAAACTGGGCAGGGCTAATGATTAAGGCCCCAGATAGAGAATTTACCCTATATAATTCTGATTCATTTGATTCTGATGGTGGTTTTGGAATTTATGATGATACAGGTAATGGGTACCGAATGGTTATTGATTCAACAGGATTAGTTGGGATAGGGACTACGAATCCATCTCAGATCTTAGATGTTGCTGGAAATATTAATTTTTCAGGAACATTGTCTGGTGGTACTGTTCCCGCTTCACTAATTACTGGTTTGAGTGGTGTAGAAGCTGATCCTGAAGTGGGCACTAACACAACTAATTATATTCCAAAGTGGAATGGGTCTGCATTAGTTACTGGAACACTTAGTGATGTGAGTAGCATGATTGGTGTTGGTGTTGCAGCTCCAACCGCTGTATTAGATGTAGGGGGCGGCCAAACTAATGGAAAGTCATTAAGATTACGTTCTGGTGATTTGTCTAATAATTTCGATTCAAATCAAATTTTATTTTCTTGGTCGAATGGAACTGATTATACCCACGCTATAAAAACCCGGCATCGTTCAGGTCTTGGAGCTGGAAACGCGGTCGATTTTTATGTATGGAACCAAGGCGTGGATTCAGCTGGAACTATCGGAACTAAACATGTGATGACTTTAGACAATGGAAATGTTGGAATTGGTATTACCTCACCAAGTAAAATGTTACATGTTAAAGGAACGGGTTCTACCGATGCCGAGTTGTATCTAGATCCTGGTGAATGGGATTCTGTAGGCGACTATGGACAGGTTACATTTGGCGATAATAATCATTATATTAGAGGCGAATATGGTAATGGAACTACCGTATATGATGTGGATAAAATTAACTTATTGGGTGGTGATGTTGGCGTTGGTACCTCATCTCCAAGTGAAAAACTTCATGTAGCAGGCGATGTGAAAATTGATGGAGGAGCAGATTCAAACTTTAGTGGAGATCAGACAAATTCAGCCTTAAGAGTTGGTCTAGATGGGGGTCTTAACGATAGTGCGACTGATAAAAGTTATGGGAATATGTCTATTGGAAATTATCAAATTTATATAGATGCGGATGATACGGATAGTTCTCAAGGTCTAAATATTAGAGCTCAAGATAATCCAACAAGTTTTGGTAAGTATAGACTATTTTCAGTTATGAGTAGTGGCGGTGCTACTAGATTTAGTGTGCTTCATGCTGGTGAAGTGGGTTATGCGAGTCATTTCCATGATAGTTTAGCTGTAGGTGTGTCAGAGGATAATTCTCCAGCTGTAACTCATATAGATTTAGGTAAAGCAGGCAATGGAGATTTATTTGTACAGGATGATATTGAATTGGATGGTCAACTTTTTGTTGATGGAACAGGTGATAATTATTTTGCTGGCAATGTTGGAATTGGTACGACTTCGCCTGGACAAAAACTTACAGTAGCCGGAACAATTGAGTCAACTAGCGGCGGGATAAAATTTCCTGATTCTACGGTCCAAACGACAGCTGCTACTTTTTTAACAGAAGGCTCAGTTGAGGCTTATATTGCTAATGATGTTACTACTGGATATCTTCCATATGATAATGGTACTCAGTTAATAACTAGTGGGCTATTTTGGGATAACAGTAATTCTAGAGCCGGAATTGGCACCTCACTACCTAGATATACATTAGACGTTAGAGGCTCTGATATTCGCCTAAAAGGAGACGCTCCTAAATTTCGCCTAAAAGACTCAGCTATTAATGGACGGCATATACTTATGGGCACTGAACTTGGCGATTCGTCTGGTGATTTTTATATTAGAGATAATGAAGCAGGGGTAGATATTTTAGGTTATTTTTATTCATCACCAAAGATGGTATTGATGGCAGCAGGTGGAAATGTTGGTATTGGAAAAACGTCGCCGAGCGCGGTGCTAGATGTTGCAGGAGATGTAAAAGCAAACTATTTTACAGCAATATCTAATGGCGGCTCTGAAGGTGGAGAAATGGTGCTTTTGGATCCTGATAATAGTGACGGTTGGCATATAGATAATTACGGATCATCTGATGCTGCGGATTTGAGGTTCTTTTATCAAGGAGTATCACTCATATCTATGAAAAGTAATGGTGATTTTAAGTTTTCAGGTTCATTAACTGAAGGAACGGTTCCAGATGCGAGATTATCAGCTACGGTGACGAATTTGGGGGATACGATAGAGACTGGAGAGATTACGAGTTTAGTGGCTACGAAATTAACAGGAACCATCGATGATGCGAGATTATCAGATGCTGTGACGCAGTTAGGCAATACATTTAATGGGAATAGTCAGTTAATTCAGTTAACAGATGAAGGAAAGATCCCTGTCCTCGATGGATCGGGATTGACAGCTTTAAATGCGAGTGAATTAAGCTCAGGCACGGTTCCAGATGCGAGATTATCAGCTACGGTGACGAATCTTGGGGATACGATAGAGACAGGAGAGATTACAAGTATGGTGGCTACGAAATTAACAGGAACCATCGATGATGCGAGATTATCAGCTACGGTGACGAATCTTGGGGATACGATAGAGACGGGAGAGATTACAAGTTTGGTGGCTACGAAATTAACAGGAACCATCGATGATGCGAGATTATCAGATGCTGTGA
>QFBU01000043.1 GCA_003265975.1 Candidatus Marinamargulisbacteria bacterium SCGC AAA071-K20 | reverse complement strand
ATATTAATAACAAAATCTCTTGGGTCATCGACTAAAGACGCTCCAATTTTTGCATGATATTCAAGTTCAGCAATACTGTTTTTTACAACTTTAGGGTTTGTTGATCCCAAAACACAAAATTGGGCAGGGTGCATACTTAGTCGAATATCATATTGATTAGCAATCTCTTTAGACTTTTGAAGTAATGCATCTAGATCTTTTTCAACTAGACTATAGCTAGACTTAATTTCAGGAACTGTATAACAAGGCCAAATATCACTTCTAATTCTAAATAATCTAAGCACTTTAGGTTCTTTTGATAAAAATGCCATAATATCAATCAGCCTATTGGTATTAGTAAAAGCCTTTTGGATACATCGTTCAGGGTTTTTTATTGCCTGACTTTTAGTACTTGCAACAAAGTTAAGATGTTTGTTTTTATGTTCTGCGAATTGGCAACAGGTCCCTAATCTCCAATTAGAGTTTTCTAAATTCATCTTACTCAAAGAGATCAAGTGTTGATGCACCAACTGAGACAATACCAAGGTATCCATCCACTGTTAGTAAATCACCGTTGGTGACATCAAGATCAACTACACCATTAACACAAGGTATGCCCAGTTCTCTGGCAATAATGGCACCATGAATGAGCATCCCACCTCGTTTCTCAACCACTGCTGCCGCTCTACATACCAAGTAGGTCATTTGAGGTTCAATTGCGTTGCAAACCAATACATTGCCGTTCTCAAACCTTATCAGGTCTTCAGCGCTTTCAATAATACAAGCTTTACCTGATGCCAATCCAGGAGATGCTGGTTGACCATTAACCTGGCGTTGTCTGATATGCATAGTTGATTTTTTATCATTTTTTTCTTTTTTACTCTCTTTTATAGACCCCTTATTATTAGGATGTAAAAGCAAATCAATAATGGTAATTTCATCTTCTTCTGACACAAAAGAACCAGATATTTGGCCTGCTGTTTTAAGGCGATTAAATCCTTCTTCCAAACCTCGTAGATATTGGCTTTCAATTCGACTGAGTAAAATGTTGTCATCATCCCTTAATTGCCAACTTAATCGTGCTATATTGAGAATATCTGCACCATACACCTTTGTCTCTTTAGTTAAGGTTTCTATATAGTTTTTTTCTAATAGAATTTTTTCGTTTATATTGTTGTTATCTGAATGTGGCGCGTCTACAAGCTTAAGTAACTCTGTTAGCACGTAGCTTGGATTGTTAATTAATCGTTGTCCTAGATATACAATATCAAAATCATCAAATAAGACTTGTTTAAATTTTTTTAAAAAAAATTTCTCTTGAGTGTCTTGTTTCAGTACTTCACTTAATTTCTCGATTGTTAGGTTTTTTAAGGAACTTGCCTCTAACAGGGTTTGTAATGTTTTACTGTTAATCGCCTTAGCTAATTTTTGTAACTTCCGATTACGTTTTGCAGCTAAGGTTTCGCTTGATGAGAGCAACTTAACAAATTCGTAAGTATCTGAAGGGGATATAGTTGCATTATAAAAACTTCCAAATGCTCTTACACCATGCGCAAATGGAATGAGATCATCCACATAAACGTTTCTCCATTTTTCTAAAACTTTTCTTCTAAAGCGGATTTCTTGAGCTAGTTGTTTGTTTGATAGGTTATTTTCTATTTCTATTTTTGCTAAGTTACAGCCATCTCTATCTAAACTTGGAATAATTTCTTTTGTTACCTTTTCAAATAGGGCTTTAAGATTATCAGTATTCAAGCTTAGCGATAAATACCACTCACGCTTATCTAAATTGTTTTTTTTGAATGTTGTAATTGGTCTTGCTTGAAGGAAAGTTAAATCTTTACCTCTTCCCGTCCATTCGATATCAGGTTCAAACCCAAAGTTTTGTTCAATAGATCTTAGCGCTCTGTGAATACAAGCTAGATCCCTTTTTTTTAGTAACGGCTTAAAACCACCTTTTTCTGATACAAAATTGGTGATTTGACCAGAATATTTACTGAGAATCCATTTCTGAGGTTCTACATTGCCTGAAACAAGCCCTTCACAAGTACCTTTCACTGCCTCAACTATTTCCTGTTCAATGTGAAGGTTAGTGGGGTCTTGCCCAAAAGCTACTCCTGACACGTCTTTTATGACCATTTTTTGAATAATAACTGCCATTGAACTCGCACTAAAAGATAATTTGAGCTCTTTCCGGTATAGCAGTGCGGCATCAGACCAAAGAGATGCCCAAACCATACGAATAGCTTTCATTAATGATCCTTCATCACTTATATTTGTAAACGATTCATGAATACCTGCAAAACTTACACCTTCAGAATCTTCTTTAACTGACGAAGACCGAACGGCCAAGGGGGTACTTAACAAATGACCTATAGATTTAAGAATAGTATCAGATAATTTTGTGGGTATCTTGTGGTTCAAAAAATGGTTTTTAATTCGAAGTGAGGTGTCCCAAAGCTCTTCCCATCTCATGGTATCAAGGCTTTTTCTCCCAAGTTCCGTATCAATCACAGTAGCTATACCTGTTTCTGTAATATACTCCTGATAGGCTTTTGTCGTAATCACAATTCCACATGGGACTTTAAAACCTTTATTATTTAACTCATATAGCTTTTTTGCTTTACCACCAATCAATGTGACAGAAATGTCTCTTAAACCGTCTAATGGGGCAATTATCATGGGGTAATAACAGAAACTTCTTGTAATCGCACAACATGAAATAAATGTTTGACTTTAATACAATATAAAGCGCTACTCGGCGATGAGGAAGAATACTCAAGGTAATGATGCTTAGAGAGTAGTAAACTTCTCAAATAATTATACTCTTTTTTATTTGCATCTACCTTATATGCAGTCCCTGTGGCAGTTAAAGATTCAATTGTCATTATACTTTTGATTATTTTAGGACGATTATCCACCTGAAACGCTACATTGTTACACGCTTCCAGAAATTGATATTTTCGGGTGGTTTTAGGTGTAATAAAAACAATTTTTTTTAAGTCAGAAGAATATCCATACGCCATTAAAGATGTGTATGGATGCCCATTATTTTGTGTAGCGAGAACGCCATACAGCTCCCCAGCCATAATTTTTTCGGTAGCCTTTTTAGCATCTATTTGAGTTTGGTTTGTTCTGTTTTTATTTTCAATTTTTACAGACGTAATTATTGGTTCATCCATTATATAAACTCTATCATTTTTTTCTAATAAATGCCCTAGTTAAATCACATTTTGTTTAAGTGATGAAAATGCTTCTAGCGCCTCTAAACGAGATTGTTTAAGATCTACAATAGGCTTGGGGTAGTTCTCGCCTAATCTAATACCCAAATGATCCAGTATCGATTTCGGCGCTTCCCAGGGACTAAATAAATACTTTAAAGGTATTTTTTTAAGTTCTGGGACAAACCTTCTAACATACTGGCCTTCTGGGTCAAATTTTTTCCCTTGAGTTACTGGATTAAAAATTCGAAAATATGGGGAGGCATCTGTGCCGCACCCAGCTATCCATTGCCAACCCGCACTATTATTAGCCAAATCTGCGTCAACTAAACAGTCCCAAAACCAGCGCTCTCCTTTTCGCCAATCAATACGCAAATTCTTAACTAAAAAAGACCCAACAATCATGCGTAAACGATTATGCATATAACCCGTTTGCCATAATTCTCTCATCCCAGCATCCACCATTGGGATACCTGTTTGACCTCTTTGCCAAGCTTTTAAATGGTCTTGATTATTAGACCAAGGAAATAAATCAAACTTGGATTTTAAGTTTTTGCATGGTAAATCTGGATTGTGAAGCAATAAATTATAAGAAAACTCACGCCAACCCAATTGACTAAGAAAACAATCGGTATTTGAGTCTGCCTGCAATTGTTGAGCAGCATGCCAAATTTGACGAATAGAAAGTTCTCCAAAGTGAATATATGGGGATAATCTAGATGTATACAACTGAGCAGGCAAGTCACGCCCTGTTTTATATTGGCAAATATTTTCTTTTAAAAAGGTACTCAATAATCGTTTTGCTCGCACCTCGCCAACTGACCAATTATTCATCATCATTTTGTCCCAACGAGGAGCTGGAATTAAATTAAGCGATTCAATGCCTTGGTGTGTTTCACATTTTATTAAGTTTTTAGTGAGGTTAACTGTAGGCAGAGGCTTCTCTGGTATACTCGAGTTCATACAGCCTCTTTTGTAAAAGGGGGTGAAAACCTTATAAGGCGTTCCATCTTTTTTTTTAATCGAATCTGGTTGCCATAATAAAGAACTATTAAATAGATGAATCTTAATATTTTTTTTTTCTAACCATTTAATTATTTTGAGATCTCTTTTCTGACACCAGGGTTCATATTGAATGTTCCAGCATACATCTGTGATAGCATGGCGATCTATCAGTGATGATAAGATGTCAATTGGATCTCCTTTAAATACAGCTAAGGACTGATCAAGGCTATCATTTAGTGAATTTAAAGAGTGATGTAGCCAAACTCGACTAGCATCGCCGATTTTATCGCGTACAGAGGGACTGTCATCTAAAATATAGATAGGTAGCACTCTTCCTAACGTTGTAGCTTTGTATAATGCGGGGTTGTCTGTAAGCCGCAAATCTTTTTGAAACCAGTGAATAATCGATTTATCTATCATCAGTTAATTTTAAAACTTTCCTGAATAGAAGTCATTAAGGTAATACTTCTTTACAATTCCAATCAAAGCATTTGCCTGAATCTTTAGAAGAAACCGAAATAAGCACCCTGAATAGTTTTTCTGCTGAACTATCCGGCGAAAATAAGTTTTCTGGAGCAATGTTTTTTTGAAAGGGTTTAGACAAGTTGCTAGCAACTGTTCCAGGGTGTAAGCCTATAATAATAGCAGATTTATTTAACCTTTTTGTTTCGATAGAAACTGTTTTTATAATCATATTAAGTGCCGCTTTAGATGCCCTATATCCATACCATCCACCTAGACGGTTATCAGAAATACTACCTACTCTTGCCGATAATGCAGCAAATATCGATTTATTTTC
Source organism: Candidatus Marinamargulisbacteria bacterium SCGC AAA071-K20 (assembly GCA_003265975.1). GTDB lineage: Bacteria > Margulisbacteria > Marinamargulisbacteria > AAA071-K20 > AAA071-K20. The sequence continues at coordinate 5,320 of QFBU01000043.1, read as the reverse complement.
CTTATTGAGAGTTGGGACAAAATGTTTTGCGATTAATGCTGGCAAAATGGTATTTATCTTGAAACTGGATTCAAGTTTTTTCGCCGATATATCGTTTAATGCTTTTTCAGGGTAGATGGTATCATCCTGCAATATGCCATTAGTGACTAAAACTAAGTCTAATGGTCCAGTTTTAGTTGTAGTTTTGGCAATTTCTTGTAATTGAGTCTCATCAAAATAATCAACACAAAAATGGTGAATATTTTTATGGGAAACGTCTTTTTTAAATCTAGAAATAGAATAAATTGTTGATGTTGGAAATTTTTTCAACATAACTAAAAGCAAGGCGTTTCCAATTGCTCCATTAGTTCCAAAAACAGCAATACTATTCATTTGATAATACGTTTCTTATAGCCGACGACACGTTAAGTGCTGCAGTAAAAGCCGATTCAACACTTCCATCTAAACACCAGTCACCACAGGCGGCTAATTTTGAATTATTATCAATGAGGATAGATGTTTCTTGGTGTTTAGTGCCCTTTGCGTATCGCCAAAAATGAACATCTTTATGAACCGCTTTGGACACATCCGTTCGAAGGAGTTGACTAGTTTCTTGGCAAAGATGGTTTAAAATATAGTCTTTACTATCGTTCATATGTAAATCTGCCCAACTATGTGCTGATTGTATGAGTAGTGAATAGCCATTCTTACGGGCAGGTTTATTGCTATTAACCGATATCAATTCAATATCTGATTTGAATATTTTTGCACAATCAAAATCAAGATCTAAAGAATCATCAAGTCCAAGCATTACCGAAATACAGCTGGTCATGAGGTGATCTTGAAGTTCATTGTAATACTTGAATTGCCTTGGCATTAGTTCATATGTTTGTTTGGCAGGAGCAGTGATAATGACCCAATCAAAACCTAAATATGTTCCGCCGCTTTCAGATTGAAGTTGCCATAGATCATCACATTTATTAATGCTAGTAATACGAGTGGATAACTTAATATCTAGACCCTCAGACAAATATTTGCACATAGAATTCATGCCAGGCGTACCAATATAATGTATATCTTCAGAATTCGAAGAGTGTATTTTAATAATGGTGTCGCCTCTAAACTCTACAAAACGTCCACGCCAGGGAACCAGAACTTTATTGTCTAACATAGGGTTTATAAAACGCTTAAAATCTATTGTATTAGCTGTAAAATATTGAGCGCCGTGATCAAAGCAAAAAGGAGCTGCTCTACGTGTTGCCATTCTGCCTCCCACACCCCGAGCCTTCTCGAAGAGAGTGACATCAGCCATGCTTTTTAAATAATTCGCACAAGTCAAACCACTTATCCCTGTTCCTACAATTGCTACTTTACTCATTTATCACCTTATTTATAGAATATTCTGACCGTAATGGAAAATTTTTAGAGGGGTAATCTGATATATAATTTCTCAATATAAAGTCAACGGATGAAAAAGCAATATCACTCCAAGGAATTGTATCAAATGAAAAGAATTCCACAGATTTGGTTTCAATTCCAGGGCTTGCTTTTTTTTGAGTTAATGTTGCCAAATACAACATATATACTTGGCCAATATGAGGTAAATTAAAAATACAGTAGAGTTGTGTGATATTGGGACTAATACCTGCTTCTTCTTTTGCCTCTCTTAAAGCCCCCTCTTCGATTGTTTCACCTAATTCTAAAAAACCAGATGGAATAGTCCATTTGTTTTTTTTAGGATCAATAGCTCGTTGACATAGCAATATTTCATTTCTATATACTGGTAATATTCCTGCAATAATCTTTGGATTTTCATAATCAATAGAATTGCAGTTTAAGCAAACAGCACGTTTTATTGAATCACCTTCAGGCGTTTTATAGTTAATATCAGAGCCACATAGTTTACAAAATTTAATCATCACAACTCATTGAGTTTACCAAACTTTACCAAATTATGATAAAATTAGCTTTGATGAGCAAAAATATAATCGAACTCTACTGTAAGCGTGAATTCGAAATTAAAAACAGAAATGATAATTAAATATATAGTACCAGTTGTAGTATTAATTTTTATTTCAGGCGTTATTTTTTTTCAAAAGAATAGGACTTTACTCGCAAAAGAAGCATTAACAGAACAACCTTCTGATTTCTATAACATCAAAATAAAGGCAGTGTCTGGAAAAATATTAGAATTAACAGATTTTAAAAATAAGATTGTATTAGTCGTTAATGTTGCTAGTAACTGTGGCTTTACTAATCAATACAAAGACCTAGAAGCCCTATATCAGCAATTCAAATTACAGGAACTTGTTATTCTTGGCGTTCCTTCGAATGACTTTGGCGGACAAGAGCCTGGGAGTGCTGAAGATATTCAATCCTTTTGTCGATTCAATTATGGCGTGTCATTTCCTATTGCTGAAAAAGTTAAGATTAAAGGAAACAAACAGCATGAATTGTATTACTTTTTGACACAGTCAAACCCTAAATATAATGGAAATGTTAAATGGAATTTCACGAAATTTTTAATCGATAAAAATGGACAAGTTGTTGATAGATTTTCTCCTGTAACCGAGCCATTGTCAAAGAAGGTCGTTGATCGCATTACAAAGCTGATCAAATGATAGGAAATTTATATCCGATGGTCTTAAGGCGGCTACTATGAAAATTTTGTTAACCGGAGCAAATGGTTATATTGGATATCGATTATTACCATTACTAGCTCGACTTGGCCATACCATCGTATGTTGTGTCAGAGATAAAAATAGATTTATTACCCCTGACATATTTCACTCTCAAATTTCGGTTATTCAAGCGGACTTTTCACAAAAGAACACACTTTCAAATATCCCTAGATATTCATAAAGTCGACTGTTTCGTCATCTTTCAATTGACTCGCAAACTCCTCATGATTTTTTTGAATTCAGCTTGATTTTCAGGGTTTAAGCCAGACGGCATAACCGTTGTTTTTTTGTACTTAAATCCAAGTTGATGAAGTAAGGCGATACATCCATTTTTTGTATAGGTCTGGTTATATTTTTTCGTGTTTTATACACATCTCGCCATCGGCACACTGTCATCGGACATTTCATTTTGGTTTGGCTATACATATGAATACGGGGTGGCTTGTATATGGTGCGATGCCTAAAAATCTTCGGAGACTTGAATTCCATAATAGAAGAAATCTGAAAATGAATAGGATCCAAATAAAAATGCGCCCACTGTGGCATTGTCATTTAACGTGACCTCATTAAATAGACCTACTCGAGTAGTTCCAATTTCAGGAAGCTTTGCAGAAGGAATAGTTAAAAGGGAGTTAGATCCGTCAAATCCGTAGAGATTAGTTATCCCTATCGTTATGACTAATAGTAACGCTTTTTTTAAGCTAACCAAGGGCTGGGTTGTAGACATACGTTCTCCGTTGGCTGACAAAGTGTAATATTTCCAATTTGTTCGCCGTCAATTTCTGCAATAAAATTTAATAAAGCAACATCTTCATCTGGGTAGAAATAATGAATGTGTTTTGTATTTTGTTCTTCACGCTCAAATTTATAGTCTAAATGATGAATATTATAATATTTTTGTATCCAGGTACTAATTTCTTTAGCCATAACGGTTTCTGAAAAAGTTAGTATGTTAGTTTCTTCAATTTGCCCGTTTCCACCCATAGTTTTATTGGCTAAATGTTTCACTAAGTCACCGCTTATTACCATAACCATTCCTCGGATGTTGAGTTTGTATAAACTCACGAACGTGATGTGATTAATTCCCATTAAAAATTGGTTGTATTTTTTTTGAACTAAATCAACTTTCTTGATGTTGAAATTTACTTGAGTAAAAGCCGATAGCTGATCTGAAAGAGTTAAGGCCATGTTTTTATGAAATTGAATGATACTTTTAGTGTTTTTTTCTTTAGACATCATTTCTTCCTTTTTTTAGACCGGATTATTTTGACTCCGTCGTCCTTGAGTTGTGGGTCAAGATTTGTTTGTTTTTCTGACGTATTCATTAATAAGGTGTTGAGTCTATTACTATTCACATGCTCGTCTATGAGCTTGAACATATTATTTTCGTCTTCAACAGTTACTGTTTCAAAAGGAAATGGCTCTGCCTGGCTTGAACTGAGTTGATCTGTTAAAGCCCCGCCTACCTCAATATCATCTGTATAATTGTTTTGAGAAATAGGCTCTTCTATTACATGTTGTAACTTTTGTACTTCTTTTATTATCTCTTTTACCTCTCATACTTCTTGTACCTCTTGTACCTGTTGATGTTTTGGTGGCTCTAATTTTTTATTACTGAACTGTCCAAACCCAGCGTCGTTATCTGACGAAGAGTCGTCTGAACCGGAGCTATCGCCATTTAAGAAATCTGAACTACCTTCAGAGCTTGACTCTGACTCACCAAATGTAGGAACTTTAGTAATCACTTCTTTTATAGTTTCATCTTCATCAACAACAGAATCATCATAGTCTTCAAGCGCTACTCCTTTGTAATTATGGAGTGGTTCGATGATTCGTTTTTCTTCAAGTTCTCTAGCGATGTCTATAATTTTTAATCGACATTCAATTTGTTCATCTAAGTCTTGTTTTTGATCAGCCTTTTTAATGTCTAACTCTAATCGTAATTGACCACGTTCTGACAGTGTTGCTTTGAACTTTTGGTTGAGTGAATTTGATTTTCCAGAAAGAGCAATTGCTAAATTTTCCATATTTATTATTCTGGTTACAATTTTGATTAGTTCTGTAGTTGGCATGTGAACAAAGTCTTCGAAAGTAAACATGTAGTATTCTAGTTTTTTGGCTTTTCTTGGATCTTTTGTTTCAATAAATTGTAAAATCTTTTCTCTATCTTCTTTTGCCATAGACTCAAGAGATCCTGCAAGAAGTATAAATTGATTGTCTTTTTCTTGTCTGATTTTAGTTTTGGAGTTCGCAAAATGAGCATTTAACTTTTGAGCATATAATTTAATGATTTGAGGATGAACTTCTTTTACTGAAAGCATTTTTTCACTTAATGTGGCTCTCGTTTGTTCGTCGTATAGATTTAGTAACTTCACAACCTGAGTTTTAGGAAGAAAGTTTAGAATCATAGCGTTAAATTGAACGGTGTCTTCTCTAAAAAATGCGACTAGCTCTTTGTCATTCACTTCTTGTAAGAAAGAAAATGTATTGTTTTGTTGATTGATATAATCAGGAATGTTGCCGTAAGTGTCTTGAAAAATCTTACTAGAAATTTGTTTTCCACCATAAAGTTGTTCTTTGTCTACAGCCATAGAAAAGAACTTGTCTACGATGTCGTTAATAGACCCTTTATCTACAGAGTCTGTTTCTGCGATAGTGTC
>QFBU01000042.1 GCA_003265975.1 Candidatus Marinamargulisbacteria bacterium SCGC AAA071-K20 | reverse complement strand
GGATTAGACTCAGAAAACTCGGATCCATTATTTATTAGAAGAGACTCCCCAGTAATTGATGTGTCGTCTTTAGAGATTTCAGTTGGAGAAACGGCTACTATAGGTGAAGTAAAATGGGCCGTAGGGTTTACCACGGCAGACGACTTGGCACTCTTAACTGCTAAAGCACAAGCAGTAGATAAGATTAATGAATGGCATTCCGATTTTTTAGATAAGCTTGAGAATGATCCTACGAATGTAACTTTAGGGTCCACAACTGCAACGTTCCCTCCATTTTCAGTGTCTATTCTATATGACAACAATACTAATACTTCAAGTATTTATAACTATGATGGTGTATCCGTTCCATATAACGCAGGAGATACGACTTATGGGGATGGCTTAACTTCTACACAACTAGAACAATTGAACACGAATTTAGAATCTTGGAAAACCGCTCAAATTGCGGCCTTAGAAACACAATATAATACAAGTATTGGCACTATGCTTGCTGATCCTTCGGCTCCAAAAATTTTTAGACCTGTGCTACAAATGAGATCGGCTACGCTTCCTGACCCAGACACTCCAGGGGCGTATCTTCCACCTGCTGGCTTTGTAGGGATTATGGATCCAATGGCATTAGTGACCGAAAATGAGTCATTTAAACCAGAAACCTTGTTACATCTTAAAAGTAAAGTAGATGGAAGTGACACTTCCGTTTCAGTGAACCATATGGTTGTATTTGAAAGCACCTCTAATATTGGTTTGGAAGCTACTGCTAACATTCATACTTTAGCTATTAACTACACCTCTATTTCGCCTGACGACCAATCTAACTTTATGACTTTTGGAATTGGATCTACGGACCCTGGAACATTTCCAAATCAAATTCAAAGTTTAGGCGCCATTGAAGGAAATGGGGGGCAAGAAGCCCCAGGTGTAGCCTTTTCATCTCCTGAAAGAGATTATGCTGAATATATATTAAAGAAAAATCCTGACGAAGAAATTAATCCTGGAGACATTGTTGGTTTGTATGGTGGTAAAGCAAGTAAATCAACTAAAGGAGCTGAAAACTTAATGGTTATAAGTTCCTCTCCAATTATCGTTGGTAACTGGCAGCCCACACATGACTTAAACCACTATGCTCTAGTTGCCTTTTTAGGACAGGTTCCGGTTAAAGTTAGAGGAAAAGTTAATAAAGGTGATTACATTGTTCCTTCTGGAGACGGAGATGGGGCTGGAATTGCTATTTCTCCAAGTGACCTAACGTTTAACAATATTGATAAAATTGTAGGTAAAGCGTGGGAATCTTCAGACGAAGAGGCTCTAAAACTTGTTCGCGCATCTGTTGGATTCCCATTTGCTAAACAAGCCACTTATTCTAGACAAACAAAAGTAAGACTCGCCGTAGCAAGTCTTAAACAAGAAAATACAAACTTAAAAGAAAGCTTGTCTAAGAAAATTGTCGACAGAGAAAAGCAAATTAAACGTCTTAAACAATTAGTGAGAGAATTATAATAATGAAAGAAAAAACACTGAGCGAATCTATTCTATATACAGGTAAAATTGTACAGCTCAGAGAGCTTAATGTGCAGCTGCCTGACGGAAGACATGCCATTAGAGAAGTTGTAGATCATGACCCTGCTGTTGTTATCATTCCATTTAAAGCGCCAGGCACTGTGTATTTAATAAAGCAATTTAGAACCCCAGTAGGACTTGACCTCATAGAAGTCCCTGCAGGCTTAATTAATCCTCAGGAAGACCCTAAGCTTGCTGCTGAGCGAGAACTAAAAGAAGAAACTGGTTTTACAGCAGACACTCTTCATTATTGTGGTCAGTCTTATCCAGCCCCTGGTTTTTGCAACGAGTTACTTCATTTTTATGTAGCTACTGGTCTTACTTTGGGGAAAACAAACTTTGATGACGACGAATTCATTGAATGCCAAGAAATGACTCTGAATGAAATGAAATCAAAAATTGATGCTAATGAGATTAATGATACAAAAACGATCTTAAGTTATTTTTATTTAAAAGATGCTCTTTCAGAAGGGAGTGTCGTATGAGTACTGAATTGAAATCATTTCAAACATATTTAGGTCTAGAAAAAGGGCTTTCTACTCATAGTATTTCTGCTTACAGTGGTGACGTATCGCTCTTTCTTTCTGTGTGCGGAATGCCTAAAAATAGCACTATTAAGGTTCAACTCAATACATTTACTATAGTATTAAAACAAAAAGGATATTCTGAAAGTACAGTACAAAGAAAATACTCTTCAGTAAGAGAATATTTAAATTATTTATATCTTGAAGGACACTTGTCTAATCCTCCTAAATTGAGTCTAAGAGGGCTTAAATCTAGTAGACGTCTACCAAAACTGCTTAGCGTTAATTCAATTAATACTATGGTCAAACAATCTACCGACACCGATCCTAATCATTTTAGAAATAATGCCATTATTGAGCTTATCTATAGTTCAGGCATGAGAGTTTCTGAGCTGACTTCACTGTCTTTAGCAAAATATGGAGTGGACATACATATGATAGAAGTTGTTGGAAAAGGTGCAAAAGAACGTTATGTTCCGGTTAGCGCTACTGCCAAAAATTGGATTGATGCCTATTTAAACAACGAACGCCCTGGGCTTTCTGTTAAATCTAAGTCTTCAGCTTTATTTTTAAATAATAGAGGGACCTCAATTAGTAGACAACAAGTGTTTAATATAATTAAGACAAGGGGCCAAAAGGCTGGACTTCCACAAGTGTCGCCTCATCAACTGAGACATTCCTTTGCAAGTCATTTACTTTCAGGCGGGGCCGACTTACGAGACATTCAACAATTGTTGGGGCATAGTAATATTTTAACTACCCAGGTGTATAGCCATGTTAATAAAGACCATCTAAAAGAGGTCTATATGACCTCACATCCAAGGGGCGCATCATGTTAACATTTATACAATTAACTATATTGATGATTTCAGTTGTGTTACATGAAATTGCACATGGTTATGTCGCCTTTAAAAATGGAGATCCCACGGCAATGCAATTGGGGCGATTAAGTTTAAATCCTATTGTACATATTGACCTTTTGGGAACAGTATTATTACCTGGATTATGTGTTGTTTCTGGATCACCTTTCTTTATAGGGTGGGCAAAACCGGTTCCTGTAAATACTCGTTATTTTAGTAATCCAATTAAACAAATGATGTGGGTCGCCCTTGCGGGACCACTAACAAATATTTCTATAGCTGTAGTGGCTTCTGTCGTTCTAAGTCTACTAATAGGTTTAAACGTGGGTTCAACTGTGTATATTACACATGGATTGTTGTATTATGCTTTACTGTATTTCATTCAAATAAACCTAGTTTTGGCTGTTTTTAATTTAATACCGATACCGCCATTGGACGGATCTAGGGTGATTATGAACTATTTGCCTCAAAAAGCGCAGCATTATATGCAAAGAATGGAGCCTTATGGTTTCGCAATCGTATTTGGACTGGCTTATTTTGGGGTATTAGATGTACTTTTTAGAATAGTTTTACCGCCGTTATATCGTTTGTTTATACCGGGAGTGTAGAAACTATGCAAGTTTTGACAAAAAAAAGACGATATTCTTTTGAAGCGTGTAAAAGTTTAATATAATGAACATGAGGCTAATTAAAATGATAATGAAAACAATTAAATCGTTAATTATACTTGTTATGCTATTTGGGTATACTACTTTTACCTTTGCCGATGCGCCTATGACTATTATGTTTGATGCTATTTTAGCTACTAAAGAAAGAGGCCGATTAGACACTACTAACCTTAATTCTGGGTATGATGTTGGATTTAGTATCGTTGGATTTGAAAATGGGTCAGAAGAAGTTATTGAAAAATGGTATCGTTTTTACGAAAATGTACATTTTGCTAACGGCCATTGTAATATTATTATTCAAAGTGATACCAACGGGAGCGTTCTTTTAGAACCTAAACATTTTAATGTGTCTAATCCTCATTTTCGTATAGAAGTTTATATCGGCGACGAAATATTAACGACTCTCTTCCCTATTCCTTCAACCCCTTATGCTGTTCAAGCAAAAGTTGCTGAAACTGTATTAAATATTCCTGCGAGTAGTATTCGTGGTGAATTTGTAACTACTGTAAATATAAATGCAGATTTAGTAGTAGATGGTGATACCTTTTTTGTAGACAGTGCTCTTAGTAGAGTAGGTATCAAAACAAAACTTCCTGAGTATCCACTAGATGTTCAGGGAACCATTAATGCAGCTGCCTATACAATTGACGGTGAAGAAATACAGAATAAGCTTTCCTGGACAAAATATGAAAACTTGCTTTTTTATACGGATGGATTTGTTGGTATTTCTACTTCAAATCCTCAATACGAATTAGACGTTGTAGGAACTGTAAACGCGTCAGAATATTTTAGACAAGGTGACCGATTAGAAAATTATCTAGACAAGGTATTGTCTTGGAATAAAGCGCCTACGGGGCCAAAAGATATTTATTTTAATGATGGATCTCATGAAGGCCGATTGGGTATTGGTACCTCTATTAATTTGAGTGAACGACTAAATGTAAAAGGCGCTATCAAATTAGGCCCTTCAATTCAGATTGATCCTAAAGCCGGTACAATTGAATATAATGTAGCTAATGGAGATTTCTTTGGATATACCTCAGACGGAGTGCCTCAATCCTTAACGGGCGCTCGTGTTGTTGGGTCTCCTCAGTCAGGTCATATGGCTGTATGGCGAGACAATCACCATATAGAACATGCCGACCTCTTTGTATGGAAAGACAGTAAATTAGGAATTGGAACGTCTAAAGTTCCAAGTGCTCAGGTTCATATTGTTGGAGATGCAACAAACGACAGTTTCTTGAAAATTGAAAATGAATTTGGCGACCCAATCATGGTTGTAAACAAAAACGGTAAAATTGGAGTGGGGACCGCTACTCCTACCGAAGATTTCCAGGTTGACGGTACAATTAATGCAAAAAACTTTTTGATAAATGGAGCTGTATATCAAGGCTCCGAAGGATCGTTTTGGAATCAAGGTAACTTTAATCAGATCTTTTACGACACTGGAAATGTTGGCATTGGAACATCGCTTCCACGAAACTTGTTAGAAATATCAAGTGCTACAGGAAATGTAGCCATTACTTTTGATATCGACAAAGAAGACCTTTACACCATTGGTGTAGATGCCGGAATAGAGGATGCTTTTGTAATTTCTAGGGGCGGAGATTTAGAGACTCCCGTATTTGTATTTAGTGGAGACAGAATTGGAGTTGGACTTAAGAATCCCCAAGCTAACTTACATGTTAGTGGAAATGCTGGTTTTTTAGTTACTGGTAGATTTGGAGTTGGTGATGCTTTACCTGCAACAGGCAAAGGCGTCCGTATGTTTTTCTACCCCAAAAAAGCGGCTTTTAGATCAGGTTATGTATTGTCTAGCAATTGGGACGATTTATATATAGGAGACTACTCAACTGCAATGGGGTTTGACTCCTTAGCTGCTGGTACTGCCTCTTCAGTTATTGGTGGATATAAAAACAAAGCCATAGGTGAATACTCAACGGTAGTGGGTGGATTTGAAAACTCAGCTGAGGGTGATTATTCATTCGTAGGTGGGCATAATGCTAAAACCTCTAGTTCCGCTGTTGGTTCTTTTGTGTGGGCAGATTATACGCCTACTGCTAATCCTTTCGAATCGGTTGTTCCGGGTCAGTTTTTAATACGTGCCAATAATGGGGTAGGTATTGGAACTACAGATACTGAAAAATCGGCATTATCAATTCGACGTAATTATCCTGGGCATAACTTAGTCTTGATGGGATCTTCAAGTAAACCTGATTCTCAAGTGGCTTTTACTACTGAAGGAAAAATGAGTATTGGTAGTTCAGATCCCGGAAATGCGGCCTTATATATTGCCTCTGGAAACGTAGGTATTGGAACGAATAATCCAGACGCTATGTTGACCATAGAAACACAACAAACTGCGGGATATATTATGAAAATAATGGCACCTAATCGTTCACCAACACCAGTTATGGTAATTACGGCAAGTGGAAACATAGGTCTAGGTGTTGATAATCCTCAAGCGGGTATTGATCTTGGTGAGGGTGATATATTAGCTACTAACTTTTTAATGGTTGACCCTGATGATCCAGACTCTGTTGTGATTTTACAACCAAGTTCAGGGTCTCCGTGGGCAGATCCTTCAGATCCAGATACAGGGAATGGTAATACTTATCGTACGATGGGCTATGTTGGTATAGGAACACCTTCTCCAAATAGTCTACTTGAACTTTCAAATAGAAATACTAGGCAAGATCCACCCGTGATAACGTTTGATCTTTATAATTCATCAAGCCAACTTGGAACTGACTATTATAGTATGGGACTAGTTACTAATAATTCTAGAGTTTATTATGTGATCCAAGATGGTGGTAGTTTAGACAAAGAAAATGCAATATTTACAGTATCTACAGAAAGTGTGGGTATTGGTATTGGCGCCAATGATCCTATTGGCGACTTTCAAGTATCCGGAAACTTTGTAATTTCAGGGAATATGTCTGTAGCTACAACAAATATTAATCCACTTTTTGACCTACTTATAGATGGTACCTTTTCTGTTAATGACCTTTTTATTGATGGTGAAAGATTTACTCCAAAAGAAACTCCTTGGGCTACAAATTTGGGTGCGCTCACTATCTATTACACGAGTGGAAATGTAGGTATCGGAACCAATGATCCTCAAACAGCCTTAGAAGTTGTGGGAGATGTTTCTGTGAATTCCTTAGTATTAAGAGACAATTTTAATTTAGACGGAGAGTTACTTGCGAATATTATTAAGTTTCAAGATATTGCCACAACTAACGTTCATACTGGACAAATTTTTGTTCAATCTAATAACCTTGTATATGTAGATCCTGAAGGTGTGTCGAAAACACTTTCATCTCCTATATCTAGAGATCTCACTCCTGGGAGTGGTCCATTAGCCTTTTGGGTAGATGCTGAAACGATAGGTAATGTTCCGATGTTTTGGAATCATGACAATACAGAATTATCAGGGACTACAAATGTCTCAATTAGAAATTATTTTAGAGATGGAAATGGGCTAGTGGTTAGTTCTAACGTAGAAATGACTAACAAACATGCGCTTGGATTGGACGTTGAATTAGATCATCAAGGTCTAACGAACGGGCTTCTAGGTTTTACTGGTCAAAAAATAAATATGTCAATTTTAAGAGACTGGGGTAAAGACGAAGGCGTTCTTGAACTTAAAGGAATGGATATTAAGTTTCTTCAAGCTGGAACTGGAAAGTTAGTTAATAATGCACGTGCTGTTGGACTTTATGTCGATGTTAGTGATTTAGAAATTGATGAAAATTCTGAAGCTTCTAAATACGCAGCCTTGTTTTTGGGTGGAAATGTAGGGATTGGAACAACAACACCAGATGACGATAACGATATTTTAGCTGAAGGCGAAGTTCTTCTAGAAGTTAATGGTGTTGTGTCTGCTAACTTTGTGGATATCAGTGGCGTAAATGTGTCTCAGTTATTAGTTAACAAAGACAATAACGGATTTTCAGCTAAGAAAGATCTAGGTGGAAAGTCTAGAGTTGGAATTGGAACACTTTCCCCTTCTACAGAACTTGAGGTTGTAGGTCTTGTTTCTGCTAATTCAATGATAATTACAGAGGGACTAAGAGCTGTTTCATTAAATATTGGAGATGGAAACTTTTTTGTCTCTTCAAATGGTTATATAGGAATTGGAACAACAGATCCCAACAATCAATTAGAATTTCACAAATCAATTGATTCTAATTTAGCAGAAAATTTTATATCTGAAAAAATTGAAATTACTGTAGATAATAGTAATGGATTAGGTGAGTCTTTTGAGTTTTTGAAAAACCTAACAGGTTTTGACGTGAAGATGAAATCAAATGGGGCTAGTAATCAAATTGGTGAAACGGCAATTGTTAGAGGTATAAAAGTAGATATGACAGGTCTTAAATCGGCAGACTCTACAGTAACCGTAATTGGTTTAGACATAGATGTTCAATCTGCTACTGACCCAGATGAGGTAAGGTATGCGGCGTTATTTAATGGCGGATTTGTAGGGATTGGTACAGACGAACCCCTCGCTGAATTACATGTAAGTGGTAACATTCATGCGACTAATTTACATTTAGAACAAGCTCTAATTACAGCAAGAGCTACCTTTGATACTTTAATTGTAAATGATGTAGCGTCTATGAATAACGTTACGGTTAATAACATTGTGGTTAGAGAAACAATTAGAGCAAATGTGTTAGAAATTAGTACCGGGCTTTCAATTCCTGATGCGTCTTTTTCTACCCTTAACTCCAGAATTGTAACGGTTAACGAACTTGCAAAAATTCAAGCATTAATAGTGTCTCAAGACTTTACCGCCTTTAAAGGTCAATTTACTAAGTCTTTAGGTATTGGAATTGCGCCTCCTACAACTGGTTTAGAAGTGTCGGGAGACATCCGTGCTTTTTCTCTTAATATTACAGATACTTTAACACTTACAAATTCTGCAACTTTAGATGTAAATAATGGACAGCTCTATGTAGACTCAAATGGGCTTGTTGGTATTGGAACTAAATTGCCTACCGCTCCTTTAGATATCGTAAATGTGCCAGAAGGTTTTTTAATCCCTTACGACGCTACAAAGTCTAAGACCTGGAACCCAATACGTCTTCAAACTAAAAGTAATGGTGTTAATCAGGCTGTGGGAATAATTCTAGTACCGGATGCTGGGACTCCTTCATCTAGTGTGGGGTCTGGTATTGCGGCTGTTCGTGCTAGCGGAGGCGGTTCTCATTTAGCATTTATTTCTGATCCTATTTCAGGTTTACCGGCTGAACGAATGAGAATTTCACAAGAAGGTTTTGTTGGTATTGGAACTACAAACCCTCAATATGGTTTAGATGTAGTTGGTGATGCTAATTTTCAAGGTGATGTAACAATCAACGGTGTTTTAAATGTAAGTACTATTACGGCTAATGGAACCTTAAGAATTATTCCAACTGATGTTCTTACTATTGAGGGACTCACTACTTTTAATGCAAATTTAATTGCTGAGAAAGCTATTTACCTTAAACAGAATAGTGAGAATCCTGCTTCACGAGTAGGGTACAATACCTTATTTGTTGATGGTGAAGGTGATCTTTTATATCTTATTGCGGGTGGGACTACACAAAACTTAACAGCCGCTTTTCACGGTCACCCAAATTATATTCCATTTATTGATGCTAACGGTAACTTAAGTAACAATAGTCTTTTACAATGGGATGATGCATTAAATAAATTTATTATAGGAACTGGTAATCAAGTTGCTTTATATGAAATTTCGTCGACTATAAATTCTTCAATTACAGCTACTACGTCTCTTCAAACAGTTAAGATGACAGTACAAGACCGTAGTTCATATACAGCAACGACCTTAAAGGGGCTAGATATTATTATTGAGTCAACACCTAAGAAAACACAAGGGAGTGTAGACTTTGGGCGACTAGCTAATGGAGAAACGGCGGTTGGTTTATATGTAGATGTGAGTGATGTTGTAGCAAATACCACTATTGATGATGTACAAGCCAGTGGATATAAATACGCAGGACTTTTTAAAGGTGGAAACGTAGGGATTGGTGTTTCGGACCCACTTGCTGGAGTACATATTGGACCATCGCTAACAGGCGATGCGTTAAGAGTTGATTCCAGTTATATTGATGGGGTTGGAGATAAACAAGTTAGTAATCATGCTTTGTTTGTAAGTACTACAGGGAATGTAGGGCTAGGAACAGCTACTCCTCTAGCTCAACTAAGTGTTGAAGCAAATGAGGAACTAGGTCTAACAGACTACATCATGCATGTTAGTTCTGGAAATAAAGTATTAATGGTTATTCAAAAAAATGGAAATATGGGTATTGGAACAAACTCTCCTTCGGTAGAGCTTGATATCTCAGGGACCGTCTCTGCGAATACAGCCATACTTAACGGAATAACAGCTACTACTATGAATGTTGGAGATGGGACTCTAGTTATTACAGATACTGGAATAATTGGAATTGGTACTACCAACGTTCAGGGTAACTTAACCTTTTATAAAGCATTGAATGAAGTAAAAACAGATCCATTTATTTCTCAAAAAATTGAAATGGTAATTAATGGCGCAAATGGAGCAGCTAAACCCTTTCATTTAGATCGTAATCTAACGGGTATTGAATTAGAGATTAAATCTGACTCGACTAATGATACCCTTCAAGGGACTGAAGTAGCGACGGGTGTGAGTATAAATATGAAGTCTTTAGGTATTAAATCTGGAGCAAACGCTAAAGTTATTGGCCTAGACGTTAATGTTGGAAACGGAGAGGGCCGATATGCTGCTATTTTCCTTGGAGGAAACGTAGGGATTGGAACAGCAAACCCAACGGTTGAATTGGCTGTATCTGGTGACATAAAAGCAAATAGCTTGGAATTAGCAGGCAGCATGATTGCAAATATTGTGACTATGAAT
>QFBU01000041.1 GCA_003265975.1 Candidatus Marinamargulisbacteria bacterium SCGC AAA071-K20 | reverse complement strand
GTACCGTTTTTAAATGAAGATTTCATAGAGGCAATATTTCGTTTAAACTCCCCACTATTACTTAACTGAAACCTAAGTTCATTATAACTTTTGTCGTCTATAATCATACGACGCATAAATTTTGGCATAACTACCGTGGGAGCAAGCATTACAGCTGTCAGGGCGGTGTCTGCAATATCAACAATGGTTTTAAGTCCTTTTAGTACCCCTAAGCTAAAGTGACCGGCACCAGTAAGCAGTCTAGACACAACACTTGGCCCCTTAGAAGAACCTGGCTTTTCGGCTTGCTTCACCTCATCGTCGGCCCCTTCTTTTTTAACTTTGTTACTAATTTGCCCAGAGTCCATTGCTCCTTGTAAAAGTTCTCCAACACTCATATTTAGCATATCGCCATAGCCCGCTTCTTCTAGTGCCATTTTAGCTTCTTCTAAAACTTCCTCAGACTTCTCTACCTCTTCGTCTTGAGCATCAGATATCATCTTTTTAACTTTGTCTACAGTGGCGGCTTTAACATAATGCTCAACAATTCCTTTGGCGGAGCTTAAGTACTCTTTTAGCTCGTCTAATAGTTGTTTCTGTATACTGATATTGCCAGCTGCAACAGTCATATCTAATATGGCATTTTGTAATTCACCGGTCCCTGCAAAGTGTGATTCTTCATCCTCAGAAAAGCTGGCTGCATCACCTTCTATTTCATTATCTGCATCTTCTCCAGCGGTATCTTCTCCGGCTTCCCCGTCCGAGTAATCGGTGTCTCCTGTTGCTGTATGAATAAACACTCCACCGTCTAGAGCCATATCAAATACGCCCATTGAAATAAGACCTGACGATTGTTGAATAAAACTAGCAAAGTTAAATTTAAGTCGATCCAAAAAGCTAATATTCCCGTCCGTAAGCCCGGTTTTTACTTTGACTTCGCCAGAGGCATCTAAATTCTTTGGATCCTTAGCTAACTTCTTTTTATTTCTTTTTTCTATCGTCTTCTGAACTTTTTTGGCGGCTTTCTCTATTACCTGTTTTATCATTTCTTGCGCGCCTGATTTCATCTTGTCCATACCTCTATTTTTGGCGGCAACCACATTTTCCATAGACTTAAATTGCATATCAATTTGGCTACGTTGCGAACTTTCAATTTTATTTAAAATACTCGAAATTCCTTTAAAGGCTTTGGTAGACTCAACTCCGGTAGCATCGGCAACAGCATCGGTCATGGCGTCCTGCATTTGTAACATAATGTCATTTTTTAATTTAATTTTTCTAAAGGTAGCTTTTAGCTTGGTTTGTGCCTTGGCTTTAACGGAGGTATTAAGCGTAAACCTCCCCCTCCCAGTAAACTTAACGTCTCCACTGCTCATGAAGTTAGACTGGTTATTATCGTCTGAAGCTTGTCCTCCCTCTTCATAATCCTTTTCGAGACCTGCGGCTATCCCCCGTGGCCCAGTATCGCCTCTCCCATCTCGTACCGACGACTTTTCGTCTTTTTTATCGCTACTCTCTACTCGTACTTTTACTACACGACCATCCCCTGGTGTAATTGCATTTCCTTCACTATGAAGACTTTTTTGATCATCAGACCCTGCTTTATTAAGAGTAGCTCCCTTTTGCCGTGATGTTTTACCTAAGATTCCATTTTTAACATTTTCAATAAACCCAACTTGGTCTTCTTCATCATCTTCATCCGTGTCATACATTACCATTGCCTTATTAATAGTAGGTGTAGGTCTTGCTGACAGTAGCGCCATCAAACCAATTGTAAAATTTATAAGGGCTCTAGCCAGGTTTACTTTTACAGCGTTTTTAACAGCTTCCTGTGCATACCCTACATAGTTTCTACCACTAGACGTTGTGGCATACGTAGCCTTAGCACTACTATAGGTAAGTTTGATCATTAAGCCGGTTAATAGTAGTTCAACGGCAAGTTCTATTTCGGCGTTCCTATAAACATTTTCAGACTGTACTCTACTATTTAATTCAGATACAGACTCATTTAACGCATCAAGTTGACTAGAGTTATAGTCATCAACCATGCTCATGGTTTTTTCAATAATTCCTGCCGATGAGCGCAATCCAAACATCGACTGCATTAAATTTTGCTTCGCATTATAAACGGCTTGTTCAATCATTAATAAGAAGGCTCTAATAGTAAAAATTCGGTTAAGCTCTTCTTGAACAACCCCAACCTCAGTATATTCAACTTGCTTAAAGTTAAGCAGAGTAGAAGACTTACCAATACCTATAAATTCATGACCCATAACATCTGCCGCATATTCACCACCCGGATTTATTTCCTCTTTTCCTAAAACTCCAGCGTCTGTTGTTTTAAACCATCTAAAGGCACCTCCGTTTGGACCATCCGTTTGTGTCGCTGATCGTCCTTTAGAATTGTGAGTAAGTAAATGGAACTGATGCTTTTCTAATTCGTCTAGTTGAAACCAAGGCGTAAGCTGCTTAACTTTTGTATTGTAATAATAAAAGGGGTCTACTCCTACAGGGGGCTGAGCCGCTTCTTGAGGGTCAGGTAAGTCACCGAGATACTTAGGTAAGCCCGAAAATGTATATCCAGGGCCTGAATAATCTGTCCATCTATCTTTAGACAAATTAAACTTTTGAGGTAATCCAGGAGAGTAAAAGCCTTGTTCTTCAACTGTATACCCGTCCCTGTCGCTAGCTACTATAGGCGGGTTAACAAAGTCTTGGTAAATTTTTCCAGCGGCGTTAATTCTATTATTAGCATGTCCATCTTCCCAATAGTTAGATCCCATACCTGCAAAGTCACCAAATTCAATACGTTTAAGAGTTTTGTCTGTGTCAATGGCAATGTCAGCCACTTTATGAACAACCTCACCAATCCCTAAAGGAATAAATCCTGCTAATGAACTTGCTATACCATAACCATGAGAAGCTATAGATAAACCTTGTCCATACCGCTCTTTGTCTTTGGCGATGTTTGCATTCAAACCAGAAAGAAGGTAATTACTAATTTCAGTCCTAAGGTCATTTATAACAGCCGACTCATCATTAATTAATGTTTCAATAACATTAAATCCTGCGGCCCCATCAAACTTACTCATGCCGCCCGGTTTTCCTTTACTAAACATAAAGGCAATTTCACCTTCTACAGCATCGTAAATAGCTCTAATAATCAGTAAATGCATTCTTAATTTATTTCTTAGAGCAGTGGCGATGGGTATTTTCGTGGCGGTTAAGAGTCCATTATAAGCAAAACTTCCGTCTCCTAGAGATTCTATAAACGACCGGCCTTGTGCGCCTTCCCCGTTGTAATTTGTAAAACTTCTATCAACAGGAATATTTTCAAGTTGAAAGTCATGTCCAGAGGTATACTTAGAGTTAGTTGTAAAGGTTACTGGTGTACCTGGTGCAGTCGTACGGTTAAATTCCTGCCGAGGTTGTAGTAAAAGGTTTTGAGACAAACTCTGATAGTAGTTATGTAAAGAGTTATTTTGATCAAGGTTGGTTCCACCTAAGTGGCTAAATGGATCTTGTCTTTTCGCTTGGTCCAGCAAAATTTTAGAGCTATTCAGTCTGTTTTGTGTAAGTGTATAACCATATCTAGGTTCATCATCATTAATATTTCCGCTGAGTGACCTAGTAGCGGTGCCTTGATAATGGCCAAATCCTGTTGAACTAGAATCTTCATTTTGCATAATCAAATGATGTTGATAACCAGGAACAGCGTCATTTATTCCTTTTTCAAGAGCTGAAAAAATTGATTCTGTAGTCGCCGATCCAAACGCATTAAAAACATATTGCCAATATCCTTTTCTACTCATTCCTAATAACTGCATGCCGGCATATAGCCATAATGGTGGTGCTGGTAATGGTGTTTTAATTGCAAAAAATGCAGTTAGTTTTGTATAAAACTCAGCTGATTTAGTATTAATCTTATTCGATAATTTAGTAGCTAGCCTTCCCGTTAACAAATGAACGGCAATCATAGTTAAAACTTTCGCGTTTTTAAGTATTAAGTTGTAGGCACTTTTATAATATTCAATACGAGATTCGGTTAATGTATTTACGCTTTGCATCAAGGACATTGATTGTTGATGAACCACGTCAAGCGCTTGCTTTTGTTTTAAGAGTTCATTTTCTAGAGTTTGTTCTGCTGCTTTTACCATCCCAGAACTAGACCCAGTAGATTTAGACTGCCCCGTAAAACTACCTTCTTTAGCAATTTCTTGAGCAATCTGTTTCATCTTGTCCCATTCTTGCTGCTTAATCATCATGGCTAAAAATATTTGAATCTGAAAAAATGTCGCACGCTCTCTAAAGTAGGCATTCTTTTCCATATTATAATCAAGAAATATTTGCTGGTTCAATCCCGCTGGCACCGGATCAGGGGTATTACTCGCTGCCCCCGAGGCTATATCCGCTTTCATTCCACCTACACCTAAAAGATCTAGAAACATATCCAGTCCAGAAGATATAGGTCCAGGAGCGGCTAAATCTGATCCAGCAAAAGAACCAGCGTCTTGAGACTGTGCTCTATGAAAAATATCATCATTTTGAAGTGATTGTACATTTAATGTCGGGTTAAACTGTTGAGCCAAAACTTGAAGTTCATTAGGTCTAAACGGATCAAATCCATAATTTAGCGCAGAACTCAGACGTCCAGTAGCACTTGAGGCATCCGCGGATTTTCCTCCAATACCACCTAAGTATCGCTCAATAAAATTCCTGGAATAATGTCTATGTTTATCCGATATCTGTCCAATATCGTTGTAAAGCAATTCAAAACTTTTCGTTCCAAAATTGAGAGGATGATTTGGATTGTCAGTTACAGAACTAAAGTTACCCGCATCAATAAAGCCTTCATCATGCAGAAAAATTCCATCTTCTTTATATTCATTTTCAGTAAGATCAGTCATGCGACCTGAAGTAATAATTCGGGCATAGTCAATATAGGCATTCGCATTATGAATAGCCACTTTTAATTGTTCTTGATGCAATTGTTCTAGAGCTTTAGACCTTATGTAATCTAAAGCACCCGTTAAGGCATTAGCAAATTCAAAGGTTCCTCCAAGAATAAAATCTTTAATCATCCCAACAACATTATCGTCGCTAGAACGTCTAGCCCATTGTTCAATCTGTAGTTCTTTTTTTCTAAAAATAGTATCATTTGCCGTTTTAACATAGTTAAACATCTCATCAACTACCTGAGTAATACCTTCGTACATCTTGTTCTGAAATTTATTCATTCCACTAGCCACTTTACCTAAGGTTTTATCAGCTTCTTTCCGACTTTCATCAACACCTTTTTTAATATCCTGACTCAAATACATGTCATGAACTTCTCTAGCTTCATATAACATCAATTCAGTTATGCCATTGGCAATATGAAATAAACTAGTAATAGTGTTGATATGTCGTCTGGTTTGATTGATATAGGTAAAAAATTTCTCATCGTTAATACGAACCGACTGTAGTTTGGTATCAATCCCTGAGTCATTCCCACCGCCACCATACGTATTAAATACATTCATAAAGTTAGGATCAGGCTGAGCATCTAATGCTTTGACATTTACATCAAAAAAGCTAAACGAAAAGGTTTCATTATCCGTATCAGAATTTATAACTTCAAAGATACTAAATTTCTCATTTATCAGCACAGCCCGGCGTAACTTTAGAGCTGTAACTTTTTCTTCAAGAGTTACCCGTCCAGAAGCATCAGCCCCCATGGACTCAAGACTATGATTGGCTGTTCGTAACTTCTCTTCAATATCTTTAACCATAGTATCGGTAGCATGTTTAGCTTGCACTAATCTATACAGTTCAGCGTACCCATCAATAACTACTTGTTGTCCAGTGTAAGTGGCCTGACCACGGGCTAAGCCTCTTTTTACTTCTCCTTTAGAGAGCGTTCTAGAAAATTTAAAGGGTAGTTTAACGTCAGTATTTAGAGGTGTAGACGGTAAAGATTCGGATAATACCTCAGACACAGCCCCTTGGCCATTACCCAATACCTGAAGAAAGATATTCTCCTTGTAAATCTGCATATCTACATTATCTTTTAACCTTGCTTTCGTCTCACTATCGGTAGTCAACCGATCAAATAGAGCCACATCAGGATGATCATCACCAATTTTATTTATAAGTTCTTGACGTGGATCTGCAGCGCCACTAGACACGCCCCAACTAGATAAAAGCCATTCTTTTTCACTTTGTAATTCCATGATTTGTGTTTGCAAAATATCACTTTCACCTTGAAGTCTGGTATAGTTTTCGTCGCTTCTAACTTGAATCATTTTTGTTCCAAAGTCAGCATAAACCGACCCATAAACATCCAATACTTCATTTTGAGCCGACATAGCCTGGCCTTCTAATCTATGCCCAGCAGGAAATGTGGCCATAATAGGAGGATTTCCAGTTAAAGTATCCGTATATGTAGTTTTATCTGAATATTCAGAAGTCGAGTTTTGATACGAATACTTTGGATTTGCTGTTCCCGTCTGAATCTCTGCGATAAATGCCTTAAGTTCTTCAATTTGGCTATAGGTAATACTTGCCGGTGTATCTCCGTCAGCAGCTTGGTCAGCATCAGGTTTTTCGTTTAGCTTTATAAGTTCTTTCTGAAGCTCGTCCACCAAATTGTAGGTATAACTAAAATTTATTACTACCGGCTCGACTTCACTGATATCAGGTATCTTCTTAGCAAGGTCTCCAAGAAAAACTTTTAGGTCAGTTTCAGACAGTTTGTCTAAGTCTATCCATTTATCACCATCAATTAGGGCAGTTGAACCCGATGGAAAATAGTTAGACTTCCCAATTCCTCTACGGTACATGGCGCCATTAAATAATTTAGGTACTTCCAATGGAGTACGTGTATGTTTTTCTAATTCCATAATATGAAAATTTATTCGCCAGAGTAAAGTGTCTTTATTGGCTTGATAAGCACTAAGGTTAGCGGCGGTGTCAAATTCTTGTCCAATAAGCTTTAATTCTGCTTCAATACGAGCAAAGTCAGAAGAATTAGGGTCAACTCCAAACGTACTATTGTTTAGAAATATATTCATACTAGGCGCTGCTGGGGCTAGTTCCGAGGCTGTCACAAAGTTTTCATCAATTGTTTGAAAGGCTGTAAAAATGCGATCATTAAATTCAAGGACTTCTTCAAATTCAAAATTCTTTAACAAAAACGGCGATACTTTGGCGGTAGACTCAAGCACTAAGGTTTGGTCAGGGTCCTCTGGAGTGGCATTAAACTTTACAATAGTATGTCCCATTTTAAAGTTTTCTTTTTTTCCCTCAAAAGGAACATATCCTGCAGAGATTTTTACCATTTGAGCCACCTCGTCTCTGCTATGCCCTTTTTTAAGCATGACGTTTGATAGTAAAGAGGCAGTAAGTAATGTTAAATCTTCACAATCACCTACTCCTAATTCAAGAGTTTCTTCAACACTTTGCCAATAATCCAAAACATCGTCGTTAGTAGAGCCTGCTTTTTTTGAACTAGCTTCTTCTTGATATTTAAAGTTGTCTTGAACATATGTCAAAACAGTAGCCGCAATATCATTGTCATCTCCGGTGAGGTCAATAACGCCATCAGCCACTAGTATATTAATTAAAAAATCAATTTCAATATTATCAACATCAACAAGTTGAGTTCTGTTCCTAAAGGCAATCTCTTCCTCGCTAATATCCATACTTGAGTAAAACGATTCTCTCAGTTCTTTTGACTGCTCCACCCAACGAGCATCGTCTTCTGATTGTTCGGGAATATCAAAAAAACAACAGTCAGAAACATCTTTACAGCAGTCGTTAAATCGAGCCAGTTGAGTTGGGCTTAAGGCCATTGTTTTAAGTACTTCGGGGAGTTGAACCACTTTTAAGAAGTCGTGAGCAACTTTAATCTGATCACTGTCTAAAGCACTTGCCCCTTGATGGAGGTACCGAAGAACCGTTTGAACGTTTTCCTCTGTATTTAAAGGGTAAGTAGCTGTAATTCTATTAGTAGCAATAGTTGAGGCATAGTCTACAAGCTTAAATCGAAGGTAAATGTCTTGAAATGGGCTATCTGGGAAATTTAGAGTGGCATAGTCGGTTGGGTGTATTTGAGGCTGGTCTTCTAGACTTTCTTCAAGAGTAGTTTCGGCAATTCTGTTAGAAGAAGACACACTTAGATCTTGAAGATAACCCCACATGTTCTGAGTATTAAAACTTAGGTCTTGTGATAAATTAGTCATAGATACAGTTTGCCCCTATATAATTACTTATTTAATATATAACATTGGGTATTTTTAGAAAATATATGTACCCAAATGTTCTGGTATAAGTTTTTACACTCACTTTTAATTGATTTTTTGCTCTGTAATAAACTTTTTTAAAGCTGTGATCTTCTCATTTCCAAAAATATCTCGAAAGTCGTCCTCATAAACCAATTCTGGTAATAAAACAAAATATTTTTCCAAAACAGAAAACCCAATACGCTGTAAAATATTTTTTAGTCTATCTTTATATTGGAGATCCTCAGTGTCTAACCGATAAAGAATTAAGGGGAATAAAAAATAGTCTGTATTAGCAAGGCAAATCACTAAAAATAGGGCAAACTCTTCATTGTCCTCAGTTTTTAGATAATCCAATAGAAATTTATAGGGTTCCATAAAGTCACATGCCATAAGCATCGGTACTATTGTTTTTTGCTGATCACGGTTGAAGGTATCAAAGTTATCTAAAATGGGCTGAATAGTATGTTTATCAAATTCAGTTAAAAGTATAGCGGCTCCATGTACAACTTTTTGAGTATCTGAGTGTAAGCACTTGTACAAAAAGCCCATGTCGTCTTCATTCAGCACGTCTTCGTACAGCATTTTATCGTTTATTTCTTTTAAACGAATCACATAAAACTCGGAAAACATACCTCGATTTTAACATATTTTAGGTTTAAAAGGTGTAGAAAAGGGGGTATATAGTAGTTGTATCGATATAATTCGATACAAGTTGCTAGGGGGGAATACCCGATACACAATACGAAGCAAGAGAACAACACATTAAATTAAACAATTATTTTTAGTACCAAATGAAGGGAGGGGAAGTCGGATAATCAACTAAAAAACAGAAACGAAAAAGTACACTAAAAATTAGTGTGCTCGCTATAAAAACTAGGAGGAAAAATTATGGCAGCAGAAGAAGGAAAGGTCAACTTAGAGCAGGCCAACAATCGTATTGAAGCAGGTTTTGAAGCCGGTTCAACATATATTTCAGATTTACAAAGTATCAGGGATGATCTAGATGCGGCCGACAATTCAGGTACAACACTAGGTAAAATGGTATCAGCTCAGTTGAAAATGACAGAGGCCGAAACCAAGTATATGGTACGTTCGGGTATTCCGAAAAAAGCATCGTCTTCAGTGCAACAAGCAGCGCAAGACGTCAAGAAGGCTGGCGGATAAGCTCCACTTTCTTAAAGCAGTCGCCGCTTATGGCGGCGGCCGCTTAACGCAACAACACATACAAGACAAAAAATTTTATAAAGGAGGGAAACCACCGTGGCTAACGAACAAAGTTCAATTGTATTTAGTCGAGTTCATATTGAGATTATTAATCAACAAAAAGTGGGTTTTATTGCTGACTTTGCCTTTGGCGAATACATCGCTACTGATACATTTTTTAAAGAGCTTAGTAAGGTACAAGGTCAACTTATTGATGGCGGGAAGGTTACTCTCGGGTCAGGACAAGAAGTGGACCCACAAACGACAGGGGGTCTAATAGCTATTCAAATTTATATGGAAGCTTTAGAGTCTCAACGTCAAGCAATGGTTGGATTAGCTAAACTTGGTTTAAATGTTGAAAAACAAGTTTGGAAGAATATTTAGGAGTTACTTAGATGGGACTAAATCAACCCAAAGAATTTACAGGAATGGCAAAGCCAGAGCGGTTTCCATTTTTTAACAAACCTCTTCCAAATAAAAATTTCAAAATGTTCGCTAACGAACAACAGCAAGAACTTTATCAATCAAAAAAATTCACAGAAATTTTAAATAAAAACCTCGACTCTTCAGCACCAACAACCTTAACTAAAGGTCAGAAAATGCAAGTCTCAATTAATCAAATGACTATGATGATGACGTCTATCCAACAAGGATTTGACAGCTTACCACTCCATTTATTAGCAATGATGGAACTTGAAAACTCAATTAATAACTTTGAAAAAGTAAAAGACAAAAACTTTGCAAATTACGCATCTGCCTTACAAGGGTCACTCGTCCAAGCGCAGTCTAAATTAGACGAAACAAAACGTAAAAAAGCATCAGGCATTGAAGATGAGGATGAAGAAGACATTGACGGTGAGAGTCCTTTAGTAGCTGAGGGTAGTACCTACCTCCATAATGCAAACCTGTATAAAGGACTAAGTACAGACAATCCATTTAAAGAACAAGACGAAACGCATGAGGTTTACGAAGACAATCCAATTTTTGCAATGCAAAAAGACGAGTTTATGAATACGCAATCAGTAAGGGGAAAAGAAGTAAAAGAAAGAGTCGATAAAATTACACAAAAACATCAAGACTCTATGCCAGCGCTAGAAGGCGTAACGGACCCATATACCGACACTAAAGTAGAAGAATTCGAAATTAGAGGTAATTATCACACGCTTCTCACAAATCCAGCGTTAAGAGAAAGTTGGAAAGACGAGGACTATCACGCACATCTATTAGGTAGATGGTCAGATCGAAAAAATGTATCAAAAGTAGTGAGAAGTGTAGGTGGAAAAGCGTATAGTCAATTTGAAAGTATTTCCAAACTGCAAAAAGTACAAAAAATAGAGTCCAATCAGGACGAAT
>QFBU01000040.1 GCA_003265975.1 Candidatus Marinamargulisbacteria bacterium SCGC AAA071-K20 | reverse complement strand
TGTCATTAGATTTGTCTGGCGCTGATATTAAAGATGTTCTTCGTATTTTAGCTAAAAAAGGGGACCTGAATATTATTTCTGATAAGTCTCTTAGAGGACTTGTTAATGTGTCTTTGGACCAAGTGAGTATTGAGAATGCAATTGATTTGATTTTAACTTCACAAGGACTTTCTTATAGAGTTGTTGAAAATACTATTGTTGTTGGGTCGGTATCTAAATTAAATTCAGCGAGTCATATTGAGACTCAGATTTTTCGTTTAGATAATATTAATGTTGTGTCTGTAGAAACAGTACTAAGACAGTATTTGTCTAAAGATGAACATATCCAGGTTTTAATAAATGAGAATATGATTGTAGTTAAAGCTGATTCTAAAAAAATTAAAGAGTTTCAGAAACTTATTAAAAAACTAGATGCACATCGAGTCCCACAAATTGTCTTAGAAGCTCAGATTTTAGAGGTTTCTAAGTCTTCTTTAGATGACTTGGGCGTGGCTTGGAACAACACTTATGGCGTCGGAGCGGCTGGAACTATTACTGACGGAAAACTGTCCTATTCTGCTGGCCTTTCACTAGAAACAGTCATTACTCTTTTAGAAAATGAAGGTAAAGCACGAATTCTTGCTAAGCCTAGAATTAAAGCAATTGATCGAGAAGAAGCCGAAATATTTATTGGAGATGAGCTACCTTATATTGAGTTGACTACGGATCCTTCTGGTCGAGTACAAGAATCTGTAAAATATGTTAATTCTGGTATTAATCTTAAAGTGAAACCTTTTATTAACACGAATACTCAAGAAATTAGAATTAAAATTGAACCGGAAGTTAGCTATGTTAATGGATTTAAAGGGAGTAATAATGATATTCCAATTGTTAGAAAACGGAGAGTAAGTACTACAGTTTTTGTTAAGAACGGCCAGACCGTATTGATTGGGGGATTATTTAATTCTTCAGATACAGATAATATAAATCGATTCCCATTAATTAGCAGAGTTCCTGTATTTGGAGTGTTTTTCAAGAATAATAAAAAGACGAATGATCAGACAGAACTAGTGATAGCCATTACTCCTCAAATTGTAGACTTTGATTTGGAAGAAGCCATTCCAAAGCTACTAGATATGGATAGCAAAAAATAGTTGCAATTTTTTTTTTTTTTACGTGATAATTTAGTATGGGTATCCACGGAATTTCAAATTCATTTAATTCATCTTCTGTAGCGCAAGAAGCGGCAGTTAGGGCATTGGATTCTGAAATAAATCCACTTTGTAGATTTATATCCGCTCAACCTTTAGCTGCACTTGCTAGCGTTTCTGCTGTAGTCCTTTTAGCGGCTTCCAAATTTGTCTTTAAAAAAACACTTGTTCAAACATTTATGCCTATTATTAATCCATTATTTAGACACTTAGTAAAACCCGTTATATGTGAAACGGCGTTAAATAGTATTAGACAATTGATAGATAAAGAACCCAATGTAAATTTCCATAACTGTATTCTGCCAGTGAGAGTAGTTGCACAAGGTGCTAATGTTCCTCAACTAGTTAAAGCTGAAATTGAGCATTTTGTTGATAATAATATGATGTTTATTCAGAGTGGGAATTTTGATGGGATATACAAAATTGGAAGTAGAAATGGCCATGATGTTTTGGGCCCATGTCGATATTTTGATGAATTTAGACGTGACTTGTTTGGCGAGTATATTGGGTTTCCAAAAGTGTGTCCGACAGCTGAAAATAAACAAAATATTTGGAATAATGCAGTACTCCCATCATCCATCGTTACAAGGCAGGATATTTCTGATGCCTGGGTTCTTACTAAACAAGATGCTCTAGACCATGGTCTTAGTAGAGCGAAAGAACTACTTCTTACCCAAGAAGCTTTCAATACTGTAAATATCAGCTTAGAAGGAGTTATGAGTGCAGAAGAGTTTAAAAGAGTCCTTTTGAGCCTTAATTCTGAATTTCCAGACTCATGGACCGGGGACCAAAAAAGACAGTTTAAGACTGACGTTTTAGAGTCGTATAACGATATTTTGTATACCTTTTTGAAAGAACTTACTGCTGGCACTAAGCGGTCTGATGGCGTGCAGAGTGACCAATGTGGCATGGACATTATGTCAGGGGCTAAAAGAGCTGTATTGGATGTTAAAAATGAATCCTCAACGGGAGGACCCATACATTTTGAAGATTGGATTAAAAGAGAAATAGCTCGTATTAAAGAAGACCATGCGGAAGCTTATTATTTTTCTAAGTTTAGAAATTTGAGAGAGAATAGACGCTTACAAGAACGTTATTTTGCTTTTGTAAGCACTTTTGAATTAGGCATTAGAAATAAGTATGCTCAGACTCGTGGCCCCAATGATGGGAACGGATTTTCTGAAGATGAAATTAAATCTTTTATACGTTCACATTGCACCATTACACGTATGTCTCAAAAAATTGCTGAGCGGATGACAGACTTATTAAGCAAGTCTATAGATTTTGTTTATAGGGGGGATGATAAAGAAGAAGGTAATAGACTTAGAAATGCTTATTATACTTATATTCAAGAGCAACCTAAGATTTTTAATCGCATGGGTTGTAGCAGAATTGAAGCGGCATTTGGAGTTGATATTGAAGGAACAGACCCAACAATGGCTAGGCAAGTGAGAGTGGATCCTTCACTAGTTACTTCTTTTTTAAATCACTTTGACTTAACCCAGGAACCCATACTTGAGGAATATAACTCGGCTTCAAAAATTTTAATTAAATTACGAGAGGGAAGCTTAGGATTAAAAGATTTTGCAGATATATTTCCAAATTTAACGGATGTCCTTCCTAAATATAGTTGGGCTAAAGTGGTACAAAATATTGCTCCGACTAATACGCAAGGAGAGTATATAGATTTTCAAGAAGGCGTTATTTCATTAATTACGAATGGTAAACTTAGATTTAGAGATTTAAATATTACAACAGAAAATATGTTGTCTTATCGATTAGTGTTTCATTCCTTGTTAAATTCTAAGCATTACTCTGATGAGGTTTCTACATTTTTAAAATCTTTTGCGATCGGTGTGCCGGCGGATAAACTTTCTACTTTGGGTGTTTTGCTATATTCACTTACTCAGGGATCACAATTAGTTAGATCAAAAACATTACACTCCCTTGCAAAAGGTAGGCAAGCTTTTTATAGAACTCCACAAAAATGTACTTTAGCTTTAAAACTTCTAGCCTCTTATTCATCATTATCTAGCAAAACAGATAAATTATTGATTGCCAACGAGGTCGTTCATTTATTAACATCAACTACTCCAGTAATTACTGATGAACGGGACAAAAAATCTATTCAAACAATCTTACAACAATGCTTAAGGGGCGCTGACGCTGACGTTAAATCTGTGCTAGCAGAGGGAATGATTCATTTAAATAGAAAATGCCAATCTATTTTGGGAGATACTTTTATGTCTCAGCTGACCCTACTTTGTGAACACTCAAGTACGGTTCAAATTCAGCGGTATGTTTCTCATTATCAACAACCCCTACGTCAGCATTTGCAACGTTGTCTAGATCCTGTAATCAGCCAAAGTAAGTATAAGGCACTTACTGATATGAAAATTCTTGTAAAATCTTTTTGTACAAATACTACTGGAATTGCTCCTTTATGCTCAGTATTTTTGAGCACTCCTGAATTGTCTGGTATAAATTATTTTATTGATAATATAAGCCAATATACTGATGTTGAAAAAAATATAATTGTTCAAGGATTGTTTGGAAATGCGGCTTTTCATCCTATTCATACTGTTGAAATTGATCAATTACTAAAACTTTCTCAGGCAATATTGATGGGTATGTCAGAAGATGATCTAAGAGCAGGGAGGGCAATTGTTAGTACCTTAGTAACCTTTGTGTCTTCTCATACTGACAGGCCCTTAGCAACAAACTGCATGGATGCTTTGTTAAGGGGCGAGAATCGTGATCTAAGCCGAATTTTACTCTATAACCAGTTAGATGTTCTTTTAAGCTCTAATGGCGAAATGCACGGAAGATTACAGTCTTTGGTTCAAGAAGAATATAATATTTTAAGAGAGCAAAGAGGTTTCATTAAAGACTTGTCTAAATCTAATAGCTGGTGGTTTGGAAGAGTTAGCCCTAGTAATATAAGACGATTATTTGCTTCGAATAGAGCGGCATTAGCGGTTCCTTCACTAGTACAAAAAGTTAAAATTTATTTATTGTATTTAAGAGATGCAGGTCACCCAAGAAAATTTGAGGCAGTTAGGACCGCGGCAAGACAGTATATACTAAATTTTAGAGCCTAGTTCGGCGGTTAGTCGTTTTAGCGCAGGTGATAAATCGGTTTTGTCTAAATCAATTTCTAGCAGCGAATACGTTTTAGTATTATTTTTAGCTTTTAACAATGCCTTCTCAAGGTCCCCTTCTGTTTGAACAAAAATGCCTAAGCCTTCTCCATATACTTCGGGAAGTTTGTGGTATTTCCAGTTCAGAATGTCATTAAATTTACCATCCATCATGGGTCGTTCGGTGCCGTATCCTTTATTGTTTAGAAGCAAAATAATTGGGTTTAGATTGAATCGGATAATGGTGGCAATTTCTTGTCCGGTCATTTGAAAAGCACCGTCACCTACAATAACCAAAGGTCGAGATTCTTTTGATGCTGTTTGAGCTCCAATTGCAGCAGGAACGGCAAATCCTATGGAGGCGTAATAAGCAGGGGCCATAAATTCGGTACGTGCGTTGGTCTGTAACGCCATTGATCCAAATAGTGAATCACCAACGTCTGAAATTACCATCATTTTTTTGTCTATGAAGGTATTTAAATACTCAAAAAGACGTTTAATAGTTATTTTTTTATTATCTTTCATAGTGATTGTAGTTTCTATATTTTCTTTTTTAGGTAAAATTACTTTAGTCACTTTTTTTAATGAAGACTTGGTGAGTTCTCGTATGTAGTCTTTTAAATAAATCTGTTCGTAGTGATGATATCCAATGCTAGTGCGGTCAAAGTTTGAAAAAATAGTACTCTTCTTTTCAAACTTACCTGTGAATATTCCTAAGTTCATGTCGGTCATAAACGCACCTAATACTAAAAGGCAGTCGCTTTGTTCTATAAACTTTTGCACGCTA
This sequence comes from Candidatus Marinamargulisbacteria bacterium SCGC AAA071-K20, assembly GCA_003265975.1. Classification (GTDB taxonomy): domain Bacteria; phylum Margulisbacteria; class Marinamargulisbacteria; family AAA071-K20; genus AAA071-K20. The sequence goes on along the minus strand of QFBU01000040.1, from coordinate 6,404 downwards.
GTACTTGCTAGACTTCCCATATATACGCCAGCGTATAAACGACGGTTTTCGGAGATAACAGACTTGCCTAAAATAGTGGTAGCTATTGGGATATTATATTTTTCGGCTAACTTGTTTAAACTGTCTTGAAGATTATATCGGTGTATTTCTACACCCGCTAATATTACGGGATGTTTTGCTTTTTGAAATAGAGCCTTGCTTTCTTCAATGGCTTCCTTTAATACATCTTTGTCACTTGCTTCAATGTCTAATGGTTGCGGGGTATAGTTTTTTGGACCTAAAACATTAACCAAATCTCGAGGAAGCTCGATGTACCCTGGTTGCTTATATTTGATTATGGCATTTATGACTCTGTCTATTTCTTGAAATGCGGTGTCTGGAGACGTTATTGAAGCTGAGGCAACTGTAAGCTCGTCAAATATTTTCTTTTGGGTGTCGAATGTGTTTACTTTGTGGTGGAGCATCGGGTTGTTTTTTTGTTCAGAGATGCCTGGAGATCCAGAAATTACGAGAACCGGAGACTTTTCTGCAAAGGCCTCGGCTGTAGTGTTTGTTACTTTCAGTCCCCCAACGCAATACGTAATGCACACGACGCCAAAGCCATGTAATCGGGCATAAGCATCAGATGCGTAACCGGCACCTTGTTCGTCGCAAGTGTTTACAAAGGTAATGGGGCTATTTTCAATATTCTTATTAAATCCAAGTATAAAGTCGCCGGGGACTCCAAAAATATGGCTTACTTTTAATTGTTCTAACTTTAGAAGTAAGTATTCTGAAATAGTGTGTCTATGCTTCATTCTTTTTCTCTCCTACTAAAATAGTTGCTTTGTCTCTTGATATCTCATTACTTATTTGTTCTAACTTTCTTGTAAACCAATCTAGTGACGTTTTAGTAAGTGGGTCTTCGTTAAGTGTATAAATTTTTTCTTTATAGTTAAAAATGATTTTGTTTTTAGATAAGCTGCTTTCTTCAACAAAGAGGGCCTTTTCAGGTGTTATTACTAAGGTATAAATAGAATTGATTGTTTTTTCTTTTTTGCTTGAGTTGGTAACAATAATTTTAGATTCATCGTCCAACATTTCTAGAAATATTTTTTTTGTGGCATTGATCATTTCTGGAAGGGCATGTGTTTTTTCACCAGTAGGTTTAGATATGGTAGATAACATTGAAATGAATTTTTTCAAGTGCGACGCAATCGAATGCACTAAGTTTTCTTTAATTTTTTTAATTTGTGAAAATGGGTCGGTATTGATGTTAAATTTATTTTTTAATTCACTTTTTAATGTAGTTTCTCCTTCTTGTTTATCGTCAAAGAGAACAAGAACGGTGGGGTGATTGTTTAATATAAAACCAGTCATTTTTTTTAATTGGCTTTTTAAAGTGACTATATCTTTTTCAAAACCCCGCCTTTTGCCCACAGTAAAAAATTGTTTTTCAAAGTCTATATTAAATGATCTGGATTTTTCGCCCTTGGTTTCTATCAGCTTAAATGTGTTTTTTGCAGGATTTATGCAGAACAAGAGCTTGTCTTTATGTTGGGAATAGTTAGAGATTAAAAATTCATTTCGGTTTTTTGCAAGTAAAGTAAGAAAACTATTATTAAAATGCAAATGACTACTTTTAGGCTCTGGAACTTTAATATTTTCTTGAGAAATGAGCTGTTTTATGTCAATGGATTGCATAATATACACTAACTTTTCTAGAGTCAAAAATCAATATAGAGTAGAAACTTGTAGTCTTAGATGTTTTAACTTGATTTTCGATATAGAGTTTTTGTTTGTTATACTTATTAGTAATGTTTTTTAGACTATTTTTAATATTAATATTTCTTGGGTCGCTTGCCTTCTCTAAGCCACCCATAAAAGTAGGTATGTCTTTAGCTCTTTCAGGTGCGTCCCAAGAACTAGGCAAAGCTATGTTTAGATCGTCAAAGGCCTATTTTGAACATATCAATAAAAAGGGTGGAATCAATGGCCAGCAAATAGAGATCGTGGCATATGACGATTATTATGACCCGCATTCCTGTGTTAGAAACACTATTATGCTTGTTGAGAATGATAAGGTGGATCTGTTATATGGTTATGTTGGAACCCCCACTGTTACTCGAATTTTACCGCTTTTAAAACATTATCAAGAAAATGATATGTATTTGTTTTTTCCATTTACCGGAGCAGGTCCGCAACGTAAACCGCCTTATGGCAAGTATGTATACAACTTAAGAGCGTCTTATGTTCAAGAGACAAAAGGCTTAGTAGACCATTTTTTAAGTATTGGAAGAAAACGAGTTGCTGTTTATTTTCAAAGTGATGGTTATGGGAAAACGGGGTGGGTAGGCGTTAATAAAGGCTTAGAAAGCCATGGGGTTTCTATAGTAAGCGAAGCTGCCTATAAGCGAGGCACTCCGTATTCAAACTCATTTAAGAGGCAGGTGGATCTTATTTTAGAGGGTAAACCAGACGCTGTTGTTTGTATTGGATCGTATCAGGCCTGTGCCGGATTTATTCGTGATTTAAGAAATGCTGGGAGTGATATTTTGGCTGCAAATATTTCCTTTGTGGGCACTAACAGTTTATTGGGGCTTTTAAGTAAAGAATCTAAAAACAGTGACATCGACTATACTAAAAATCTTGTTAATTCGATGACTGTCCCCATAAAAGATAATTCTATTAAAGCGACAAAAGACTATTATTGGTTAATGGGGTACGAGACGGAAGACCAATTTAATGCGATAGAATTTGAAGGGTTTTTAAATGCCAGGTTGTTGGTTACTATTTTAAAAAATATGGATGGAGACTTTAAAAGAAGTGAGATTCCTAAGGCGGCTGCAAAGGTGACGCGGTTTAATTTAGGAATCGATACTCCAATTACTATTTCTCAAGACAATCATCAGGCGCTTAATGAAATTTATTATATAAGTGTTCAAGATGGACAATTTAGTACGGTGAAAGACTGGTCAGTATGGCAAAAGTAAAAAAAAGTAAAATATTTTTTAAGGTGTTTATTGGGTTTTTTACAGTGTTTTTAGTCACTGTTGTTTCTATTGCCTTTTTCACTCAATATACTCTCGAAGAACATCTTATGAGTGAATATCGGTCTAAAGGGGCCTCTGTTGCAAAAAGTATTTCTGACTCTAGCGTGAACTTGGTTTTAAACAGTGATCCCGCTACTATTCAGTCGATTCTAAATCAATATTTAGAGATTAAGGGTGTCGCTTATATTTTAGTAAGGGATTCGTCTCTAAAAATTATTGCGCATACCTTTGTTCCGGGAGTACCTAGTGAGTTAGAGAGTGTAGAATTAGACCAGTTGCAAAAAGGGAACTTACAGTCTGGGAAGATGTTTAATTTAAAACTCCAAGAATATGGAGATCTTATTGAAATTATTTCACCCATGATTATAGGTAAAATTGGGTATGTTCATGTGGGTATGTCTTTGGAGCCCATTAATACCACTATTAAAGAAACTATTTTGAAAACTCTGGCCCTTATAATTGGTCTTTTTGTGATTAGTATTGGCCTTTTATATATGTTTATCAAGCAAATTAGTAAGCCAATTAAATTACTGACTTCCTATTCAAACGCGCTCTCTAATCATCACTTTAAGCAGCCACTTGCTATGCAGTGGGACATTAAACAACTCACAAAAAGAAGCAAAGACGAAATTGGTAACCTAGCGGACAGTTTTGTTAACTTAGAAGACAAACTTATTCAGTATATTCAGGACCTTGAGACGACCACAGTTTGTAAAGAAAAAATGGAAAGTGACTTAAAGATAGCTCATGATATTCAGTTGAATATGCTCCCTAATAAGTCTATTTTACCTGAAGGCTTACCTATCGACCTTGAAGGGACCTTGATTCCTGCTAAAGAAGTGGGTGGTGATTTCTATGATTTTTTTGTAAAAGACAATCTACTTTGTTTCTCGGTTGGAGATGTGTCAGGTAAGGGCGTTCCTGCCGCTCTATTTATGTCAGCGAGTTTAACTATGATGAAAGCCACTTGTTTACATATTGATTCGGTTTCTGATGTGTTGACGAGTGTTAATAATTTATTAGAGCAACGTAACGAGCATTGTTTATTTGTAACGGTGCTGTTTGGTATTTTGGATATGAACTCAGGAAAATTAACTTATTGTAATGCCGGTCATCCACCTCCGTTATTGTTCAAAAAAGATGGTAGTTTTTCTAAATTGCCACTTACTAATGGAATGGCTGTGGGGATTGAGTCAGGATTTTATTATCAAAGTAATACAGTCACACTAGATCAAGATGATACACTATTACTATTCACTGACGGAATAACTGAAGCAGAAAACGTAGACAAAGATCTCTATGGTGACGACAGAGTCGACGCACTTTTTAAACAAATAGGTGTTGAAAATGACTGTAAAGAAATTAATCAAATAGTAGTAAAGGACGTTCAGGCTTTTACTGCGGGGGCTAACCAATCAGATGATATTACAGTGTTGTCAGTACGATGGAAAGGAAGCCATGTGTCTTTAAAAGATAAAGTAAAAGTTCATTTTAATAACGATCTTCAAGAATTACTAAAATTACAAAAAGTAGTTGAAATGTTTTCAGAGGAAAATAATTTGGATGTTAAGACGACTATGAATGTTAATTTGATTTTGGAAGAACTTCTTACTAATACTATTTCTTATGGGTACGAGGACCACGATCATCATCTTATTTACGTAACGTTTGCCATTGAACAGGGTAAGCTACTCTTGCAATTAGAAGATGACGCTATGGCCTTTAATCCTCTAGATCGTGAAGAAGTAGACACAGAGCGTACTTTAGACGATATAGGTATTGGGGGACTAGGAATACACTTTGTTAAAAATTTAGTGAAAGATATTTCGTATGAAAGAAAAGATGACAAGAATGTATTGAATTTAGGTTTAGAGTTACAAGGAGCACAAGATGAAGACATCAGTTGAAACAGTTGAAGGTAAATGTTTAATTAAAGTTGAGGGACGTTTGGATACCTTAACGGCTCCCGAGTTAGAACAAGTAGTTGTTCAAGTTATAAATGAAGGGCAAGACAAAATTATTCTTGATTTGAGCCAAGCTGAGTATATAAGTAGTGCCGGATTTAGAGTGTTTATTGTAGCTCAAAAAAAGACTAAGCCAACAGGCGGTCAGGTTGTATTGATGGGTGTAAATGACGAGATTAAAGAAATCTTTGATATCTCGGGGTTTACTAGACTATTTACTTTTTCGGCTACTTTAGAGAACAGTATCTCTCAATTTTAGATTAATGACGTTACTTAGATCTGGATTTTTACTTACAGCTATAGCTGTCGCGCTTAATGCTTTCGGGCATCATATACTTCGAGGGATATTACCCCCCAAAGATCTTTCCATGTTTGATACTGCCGCCAGGTATTTATTGTTTGGTGGAGCGTGGGTGATGATTATGGGTTTAGCTCAGTTTCATATAGCTTTACCAAAAACGGGCGTTAGGCTTGTTATTTCTGGTTTAAGTGTTTTTTGTGGATCGTTATTTTTGTATTTATTGTTTCACGTGAAACTTCTCATGTTTTTGACTCCAATAGGTGGTCTGCTAATGATTTTTGGATTTTTAATGTTGGTTTTCAAGAGACATTAAGAATTAAATTCCTGATATTTTCAAAATTTTAACTTTCTAGAATATTATACTATGCCTTCATGATTGCCCCTGTCTAAAGTTTAGGTGAAAGTGAAAACAAGTGAAATTATTTCATTTTCATCAGGATAACTTAATTATAAACTTTCCAAAAAATTCCCCAAGGAATGGGGTTAGGGGTTTGACTTCCTCCCCATTAAGCTATTTCACATTTTCTTTATTGGAGACAAGTATGTCGAGAATCCCGACATAGTAATTGGGAAACATCTCGAAGGAACAGCCGTGGCGCTTTCTCTTATTCGCCTGCCTCGGCTGATAGAGGTTGTCCCTTTCCCATAATATAAAGGGGCTTTATTAAAGCTATAAGTTGATTACCCTCTATTGATCCCTGATCAAAAGGAGATTGTACATATAATTCCCTCAAACAATATTGACTAACTTCAAATTTAAGTGCGCTCTCAACTTTTGAGATATCCCCACTATTTATTGCATCAATAGCCCTATTGTCATTTGTTTTTATATATTGAAAAGTCGTAGTAGTATCTTTTGATTTTTTATTTAGAACCACTAATGCCAATGACGTAATTCCGACTACGACTATAGCCAAAAGCATAGCCATCACTACTTTAATAGGTTCTGTCGCACAGCTAAGCACAAACTGATAAACTTCTACCAAAACAGAGGTGTCAGATGAAGATAAGTCAAAAAATGAAAAGCCTATTCAAAAATTACAATTATCCACCTGAGCTATCGAGATATTGAAGAAATATTGAAGATCAGAGGGTTCAAAACAATTG
>QFBU01000004.1 GCA_003265975.1 Candidatus Marinamargulisbacteria bacterium SCGC AAA071-K20 | reverse complement strand
AACGAGTACATGTCTGTCTTTTTTTACGCTTTTTTGGAATTTATGTTTTAGATGCGACAGAGCCCTATTTTCTTATACTGCTCAGGGGAAAGTCCGGATCCGTGATTGATTTTAAAACCTTCCATCTAATAAACTTATGAATCACTTAATCTGCTAGAGTTAAAACCTCGTGCTTTTGCAGTACGAAATCAGACTTTGAATAATAAAGCATGATAGTATTGAGTAAACAGGTTACAAGGGAGCTTTTCTATAATGACTAAAAAAACGTTACTTACCACAATTTTAACAATACTTATCGCACAGGCTGTTTTTGCTACTGACAAACATTGGTCCTATAAAGGCTCTACAGGTCCTGAAACTTGGGGGCGTATAAACAAATCCTATGAACAATGCAGCATTGGTAAGACGCAATCACCAATCAATATCACTAACGCTACAAAAGCAACGCTTTCAAAGATCAATATTGACTACCTAAACCGTCCGCTTCGCATCATAAACAATGGGCATACTATTCAGGTTAATTACTCAGGTGGAAAAATAACTGTTGGAGACGAAACTTATAACGTTTTACAATTTCACTTTCATTCACCTGGAGAAAACCAGATTAATGGCAAATTGTACCCAATGGAAATGCACCTGGTACATAAACGAACTGATGGTGCACTTGGCGTTCTTGCCGTCATGATTGAAAAAGGAAAAGCCAATGCCACAATTCAGAAAATCTGGGGGCACCTTCCTCGTAAGGCCGGCAGCGAAAAAATCTATAAGAATGTCAGTATTAATGCATCAAACCTTTTACCAAAATCAAAACGCTACTATCGATTTATGGGATCACTTACAACGCCTCCATGTACAGAAGGTGTTAATTGGCATGTTTTGCAAACCCCTATTACACTCTCAAAAAAGCAAATTAAGTCATTTGAATCATTATATAAAGGAAATAATCGCCCAATCCAAGCACAAAATAATCGGCTAATTATGATGGGCATCTTATCAAAATAGTCTAACGACTTCAGTTCGAACATAGCCCAGGGTTCCCAGCCATTTTTCTGTCCGTTTATATCCTTTCTACGCCTGTGTTGAAGGGAGATTTCTAATTCGACAAACCCCTGTTGAACCATTCACGCTAATAGAATAAACTGGGGTCCATGACACAACTAATCGATTCTCTCCCTCGACATTCACAAAGTTTATTACGTAAGTTGGTTTACCACTGGCTTCCGGGGCTCGATACCTATATGCCGAGCTATGGCGATCTAAGTCCAATGGACCCTCGCAACGTTCCGGGATTAGAACATCTGAATGAGTGGATCAAAGCAAACGATTTACCACTCATTACTGCCATCATTGTCATAAAAAAATCAAAAAGACCCAGTTCAGATTTTTTCAATGCCTTTTATACAGGGGTTCCAGGCAGAGAAAAGACGCTTTTTTGGAAAGAATCGGTAAAGGCTGTCCGCGCTTTTGATTGGACAACCATTATAGATGCGCCCACATTTCTCGTGGGTGGCAAGAAGTAATTAAGGTAATTAAGATGCCGGGGCTTAAAAAATAGGCCCTATGAAAATATTCAAAACAAACACAAGCAAAGACAATGCCCTTACAGCAAAATTAAAGTCCTTACGCATTCTTGATAAAGACGTTAGAGAAACCTTTATTCATTCGGGAGGAAAGGGCGGACAAAACGTGAATAAAGTGGCCACCTGTGTCCAACTTATTCATGCTCCAACCGGCATCATCATTAAATGCAGTCGCACCCGCCAACAAGGGTTAAACCGATACTGGGCTTACTTTATGTTGGCTCAAAAAATTGAGGCCCTAGCTACTGCAAAAAAGGTTGAGAAACAAAAGGTTTCCGAAAAGGAGCGTCGCTCAGCTCGAAAGCGAAGCAAGCGGTCTAAACAACGCATGCTAGACGATAAAAAACATCAGGCCAATAAAAAAGCTCAACGACGAGTTCTTTAGCTCTACCTATTCAGTGTCCCCAGACACATTAAATGAAGGACTAATAGACACTGTACTTCGTGTTGTGAACAAGAAGAGATGAAATGTGTCTCGTAGTTGATAAAGATCTGGTTTGCTTCTCACATAAGCATTAGCGCTAGCATCAACAACTCGCCATTTTCTATCAATTTTCATTTCAGACCACATGTGTAATCCTTCACAAGTGACAAATTTTGAAGACAATAAAACTTACTACCCAATCATAAAATGATGTAACACCTCAAACTTATACTCTTTGAATTCAGTTTGTGATTATCGTCCTCTACCAGCATGCATCATTGTTTGTAAATCAAATGGTTCAGAAGTAAAAGAATGTATAAAGCCAAAGTCTTGGTAAGCATGCCAAAAAGAAAAGAGTTTCCTTTTTTCAATGAAAACTCTTTTCCTTTTGTAAGAGAAAAACTATATCGATAACCTTCTGGGACAACGCCTGATAATGAAAGAAAACCGTCTACATGAACAGACTTTCCAAGATATGTGTTGAAGCCATCAATAGTAATAGGGCTTTCTATTTTTGTAATACTACGATAATTAGTTCCATTAACTTCAACGCTAGGAGGTGATGTGTACCCAGTATACTAAGCTTAAGAAATAGGAGTCTTAATATGAATATCTCGCTGTGGAAAGGGGATTTTTATTTGATTGTTTTTAAATTTTTCCCATATCGTAAATAAGACATCGCTCTTGGGCCCATACTCCCAATTGGATATATCTGAAATCCAAAAAAACAGAATAAAATTAACAGAACTATCGCCATAGTCTGTAAGATAACACTCTGGGGCAGGGCTTTGGAGGCACTTTTGATGCTCAGAGGCGGCTTCTACTAATAAGGTTTTTGCCTTTTTTATATCGGAGTCATAGGATACTCCTATTTTGATTTCTATTCGGGCTTTAGTATTACTGAAGGTTAAGTTTTGCACGCGATTGATAATGAATTCTTCATTGGGAATCATGACCTCTTTTCCATCAAACGTTTCTACAAGTGTATAACGTGCGCTTAACTTTCTAACCCACCCATAAATATTCTTATCAAGCTCAATTAAATGGCCCACTTCGATAGACTTTTCAGTAAGGAGGATTAAACCGCTGATAAAATTAGAGGTGATTTTCTGTAAACCAAATCCTATCCCGATACCAAATGCTCCTCCAAAAACTGCGAACGCTGTTAGGTTCAAGCCCAAAACCCTGAGCATAATCATTACAACTATAAAATAAAGAACACTGTCGATGATTTTAGTTGTGAGTGCTAGGTTGCTGTTATTTTTGATAACTTTGGCCATTAGCCTATGAATATAGGCCGAAATGAGTCGTCTTCCCCACATAATAAACACCACCACGATGGCTATTTTTAGTAAGCCATGTATTGAAAGTCGGAATGTTCCAAGTGAGATTGAATATGTATCAAGAATTAATAATGACTCGTGGAGTGTTTGAGCGATAGTTTTTATAAAGTTCCATATGTCCATTGATATTAAGTATAACTGATAGTGTTATGAGAATACAGATACGGCTGCATCATACGCTTATTGTATAAATAGGTGCCGGAGTGAAATACCTTTGGGTGCTAAGGAACCGGAGCAAGCCACAAAATACTGAAGAACTACCTAAAACATTAAAAAATCTAACTTCTTAAATAAGTCTCCAGTTCTTGGGTCCCACCAATTAACTTTTCATCTACAAAAACAAGTAGGTAAGTACCTTTTCCCCCGAGACTCTTAAGTACTTGAGTACGCGTACCAGCGATATCAGTAAACTTAATATCATTTTCTTTGAGTAGCTCTTTTTCTTTTTTACAAAATGGACAGACTTCTTTTGAGAATATGGTGGCACCATTTGTTGTCACTACGTTGGGATTAATCTATTTAATCATCGTGTCTGCATCACGGACTTCGAAGGGGTCTCCTGGTTTTATTTTCAGCTTCTTGTCTCGGTCCAAGCTCCTTTTTCTCGAGTTTTAAAAACTACCTCTGGGATTCTTTCGCCTTCTTTATTAATAAACATAAATAATCCTTTCAACTAATATAGTTTTAATGTATTTAGATAGTATACGCACCTGTATATACTAGTAATAGATCTCATTCATAAAGGAGTCGTCGTCTTAATTGCTCCGGCTCCTTAGCACCCAAAGGCATTTCACCCCGGCACCTTAATCTTTAATCTTAATTACTATATACTGATCAAGCATTAAAGATAGATACTAAGGAACAGGAGTTAATAATGAGTACAAGTGGAAAAGTTAAATGGTTTAATGAAACAAAAGGGTTTGGATTTATTGAGGTAGAAGGGGCTAAAGATGTTTTTATTCATGTTAATCAAATTAAAACACCTAACTGTAATTCATTAAATGATGGTCAAGAAGTTGAGTTTGATATCGAAGACGGCGAAAAAGGACCACAAGCAACAAATCTATTGATAAAATAGAAAATATTTTAGGAGCAATATAGTAGAGCTATTATAAATCTTAGTAGCTCTACTTGCTCATCTTCAATTACATAATGAGAAGCCAAAAAAAAATCACGATATATATAGATGGAGACGCTTTTCCAAATCGGCTTAAGAAAATTTTATTTTCGGCCATTAATCGGCTGGAATTAGACACCGTTATCATATCAAATAAGATAATAAGTATTGGGCAATCAAACTATACTAGGTATATTTTAGTGGATGAAGGTGCGGACAAAGCCGATGATCGTATTGTGGACATGGTGGATGAAGGCGACCTCGTTATTACGTCTGATATTCCGCTAGCAGACCGGGTGATCACTAAAAAAGCAGTCGTCATTGATCACAGGGGTGGTGTGTTAAACGACCATAATATAAAAGAACATCTGGCCACTCGTAATCTAATGCAAGCCCTTCGTGATAGTGGCGAGAGAACTAAAGGCCCTGACCCTTTTGGTCAAAAAGATGTACAACTCTTTGCTAACGAATTGAATAGTTTTTTAATGAAAAGAATTAGAAATCACCACCTGTGATGATGCGTTTCCAGCGAATAAACGAAATATCCAAAACCATTCTTTATTCATTCGAGAGGAAAGGGCGGTCAAAACGTGAACAAAGTGGCCACCTGAGTCCAACTTAGTTTGTGTGAACTATCTATGACTTCGTCATTGATTTATAATCTGGATACTAGTGGCGCAACAGGGAAAGTAGTCAGGGATAAAAACAATGCACTGAAAAGAATGGCAAAAAAAGACTAACAAAATCACTGATGATGATGAAAAATCCACCGCTTCGAGCGCTTATGCCCATAATAAGGCACTAGAAGATTTAAAAGAGCTATCAAACTTGAATAAGATACAAAAAAGAGAAACCGCTGCAATCGCATATTGTATCTTAAATAATGATAGCTCCGATATAGTCAAAATGATGGTCAAGAAGGAAATAATCGCCCTAATGAACACATTCGAGGAGAACGCGGTAGATACAACACTACGTTATCATGATCATTTAAAAGACGGTTTTAGAACTTAATAGGCATCAAAATCTGTCTCAAGCCATAACAGTTCGAACATCAGCCAGGGTTCCCAGCCAATGATAGTTTAATACTATTGAGCCTTGATATTGTGTCGAGTCCAGTTGATCTCTCTAAGTCCAAGTAGTGTACTAAGAACCCAAAAAACACACAAAACTAATATAATACTGTAGCTAGGCGGGACATCTATAATCAATGAAAAAATAAGCCCTATAACTGAAGACAGTATTCCAATACCCCAACCATAAAAAACTCTTTTCTTAAAACTCTCAGTCAACAAAACAACTGTTAACACTGGAATGACTAAAAATGAGAAAACCAATAATAAGCCAACCATTTTAACCGAAGACGTCACCACAAGCCCAAACAGCAAATAAAAAATAAAGTCCCCCAAAGCAGACTGCTTCATTTGCCACCATCTATTAAATAAGACTAACAACATAGCAACTGCACTATAAATGGTGACAGCAAGAAATACTTCAGGAAGTTCTACAAACAGTAAATGTCCCGCTAGCATTTCCTTTAGATGAAACCCTTCCATGCCTGTCATGGAAATAAAACCAACCGACAACGCTGTCGCTAGAATATACAGCACACCGATCACTGCTTCTTGATAATTCACATCTTTATACACTTGTGTAAGAACGGATAAAATAAGTGACGCAAACACAGTAAATGAAAATGCCACGGCATACACATAAAAAGAATCTAGCTCGAACCAATGCCCAATCAAATAGCCAAATGCCGCCCATTGAGCTAGCGCAAGGTCAATAAATAAAATGCCTCGTTTAAGAACTTGCGCCCCAAAGTAAACATGGATTAAAACTAGGGAGATACAGGCAAGAAAAGGAACCCACAACAATTCAATCATTATTAATAATCTCCTTAACGATCGCATCAAAAAGATCAAAATATGAGGTCTCGGTCGTATGACTTGCATTGATCGGAACCACCACAAGTCTAGCTCCAATACGATTTGAAAAAGATCTTCCTACAGCCTGGTTATAATAGTTAGCCATTAATAAAACAACCGGCTTTTCTTCTTTCTTAATACCTAGCTTTAAATTATGGAGATGTTTTGTTGTTGGAGGGATTCCTGGCAATGATTCTAATTGTCCCAACCCTGAAAGCCCAAACTCTTCAAAAAAATATGGCCATGTCTTGTGATAGGTAATAAAGCTGTAGTCTTTATAAGGGAGTAACAACTCCTTCCAAACAAGTACTTTACTGTTCAAATCTTTTTGAAATAACAAGAAATTTTGTTTATATACTTCCGCATTTTTTGGATCCATCACAATTAACTTCTCCATGATTTTTCGCCCAATTAAAATCCCGTTACTCGGTGCTAGCCAATAATGCGGGTTTCCTTCCTTATGAACATCCCCTTGCCTCCCATCGATGTCCATACTTGGGACTTCAAGTTTCTCAATACCAACAGAGGCATCTAAATAGCCAATACCGCCTTCAAAAAACTCTTCTTTTCGTGCTGTTTGTATCAACCCCTCTACCCAAGAGTCCTGATCCATCCCTAAACGAATAAGTAAATCTGCTTTTCTCAGTTTCAACACCATTGAAGGCTTTGGCCGAATACCATGCAAGTCACGACTACCCTTAACAAAGCTTTCTACCCGAACAAAGTCACCACCTACCGACTTTGCTATAGAAGCAAAGTCGGTAGTCACAGTCACTATATTAATAGGCGCACTAGCAAAAAGGACACTAGAAAATAAAAGAGCAAGCCAAGTAGTGAAAAGCAGCTTCAATTTACTGCAAGACATGTGAGTGAGGTCCTATACCAAAAATAAATTGGGCTAAAAATGTATTCTCCGTTCCATCCCCGGTATTATACTGAATACGAAATTTTGATGTTTCAGTTAGCTGACGTGTCGCTAAAATTGCCCACCCATTTTGGGTATCTCCTTCATCACCATGTTTTCCAAGCCACCCATGGCGCAAACCAAATTGATAATGTTTACTTGGCTTATAAAACCCACTTAAAAAACCGCCTGACTGAGAGGCTCTTTCTTCTCCAGACTCTCCATATTTAGCTTGGTAATGCTCCGCTTGAAATATAACCAACCGATCTCTTAACAACTCTTTTGTATGAGTTAAGTCTATAACGTACAAAGACTGTTTGTCTGACTCAGAAGAAGTCGAAGTATTCCCTATTACAGAACTAAATCCTAACTCTAGTTCTTGTGTGTCAGACAAGTTAAAACTATTCCAAAGCCGAGTATTAAATAGTCTGTTTGTATATTCAACCCCAGAATGCTCTATGGTTTCATTCTCCTCATGAGGTGCTACAGTCCAGTATCCAAGCTCTAGTTGAGAGAAAAAAGGCAAAGGCATCAAATATTGAAAAGCCCCACCTTCTGCTGACAACCCTTCTTCTCCACCTAAAAACTGTTGTGTTGCAAAGGATCGATCCACGAAAGTTAATTGCTCAGGATGCAAGGCATTAATTTTGCCTATATTTAGCAATTTCTTTCCTACAATTGTGCCTAAACCCACATTAGAATCACTTTCAATAAAAACCACACCCCACATATCTGAAAATGTAACATAAGCTTCTTCAAGCTCAAAATTACGATCTCCCGATGCCTCTTTGTGAAGTGCTGCAAAAACATTTGCTTTCACAGATGGGTATAAATAATGCTGAAAAGAAAACTCGAGCTCTTTTACATCAAAACTTTTATTACTCTTAGAATAAGACCCTAGAAAATTCCCTATCACAGAAATATCTGGTAAATCGGTAACTATTTTTTTGGATTGCGCATAAACTTGTGCTGTTAAGCATAATCCGATAATTAAACATGAAATCAATCGCATGATTTCCTCCTTTTATTTAAACTTAATTTTTAATTAGATAAGTTTAAACAGGAGGTCCTCGAGAGTCATTTTTTGAAAATCGAGATAAGTGAACAGGTTTAGAATTATTAAATACAACAGCTTCAGCCCTAAAAATAGGTGTTACATCTAGAGTAGAAGTAAGATGTGTGTGAGTGGATATCTGTGATGAACACACAGCACAATGATTCTTTTCAGAGAAAGCCTCTGTACCATCGTGAGTATGAAGAAAGGAAACCCCTAGGCCTAATAGCAATATTCCTATCAAAAGCGGTGTAAATTTCCTCATATTAATTACCTTATCAAAAAAAGCTAATTTAGAAAAGACAGTCAAACATCGTCCAGGGTTCCCAGCCATATCATACCTTTATCTAAAACAGGTATCTAAACAAGGCAGTTTAGATGGTAAGAAACATCGGGCTAATAAAAAAGCCCAACGACGAGAACTTTAGTGTGAAATTTATGTAACCAGTTCTATCCCTTGAGCTGTAATGGTTATTTTACCCTGTTTATAGAGTTTACCAATGGCTTGCTTAAATACCGTTTTACTTATTTGAAACTCATTTTTAATATTTTCAGGTGAACTTTTATCGTTAAACTTAGTTTTCCCGCCAGCGGCCTTAATATACTCCAGAATTTTGTCAGCCGTTGAAAAAACGTACTTGCCTTGAGCCGGCTGAAACGACACGTCGATTCTTCCATCGTCTCTAACACCTTTAATGTAGGCCTTTAGTGTCGCACCCTCTTTGTAATCCTCATAAATTTGATCTTTATAAACCAAGCCCTTATATTCATTATTAATCACTACACTTATCCCTAAATCAGTATAGGTGTATATCTCTACATCTACTTCCTGCCAAGGGGTAAAAACTCCAGGCTCAACGGTTTCTTTCAACTGATCAAAATTATAGTTCATTTTTTTTCCTTGTGTGTCTGTTTTCTTTAACACTTTAGTTTACCTGAATATTTGAAACCAATCACCTCTTAGGGTTTGGCCCATTATCTGAGATTAGTTCGAAGAACTTATGAAAAATTTGAATATCACGTTCCTCAAAGACAATACGCCCAAGTATCTGCTTCATCCGACTAAAAAAGCGATCAGGTCCGTTGGAGGTACCCACTTTAAATGAATTAATAGTCTCTTCTAGCACTTCAAATAGATGGTTTTCTGCACTCTTAGTAGCTAGGGGGCGAGTATATACCGTTTTTGTTTCACTCGATGCGTTATAACATTCATAAGCATAAATAAGTACGGCTTGAGATAGGTTGAATACAGGATTGTCAGCGTGTGCCTGAATGGATGATTGAAAATTACAGAGTTCCAACTCCTCGTTACTGAGCCCATGGTTTTCTCGGCCAAATACAATGCCCACTCTCCCTTTATGTGACGGTTCAGAAATAATCTCGATCATCTCTGAGGGAGGGTGAAATGGAATCTGCTTAGACCGACGACGCTGGGTGGTGGCTACTAAAATATGATGATCCTCAAAGCAATCCTTCAACGACGCTCTAACATCTATATCAAACAGAAGGTCCTTGGCATTTTTTGCCAACATATAAGCTTCATCAACATGAAAATTACAAGGATTTATCAAAATGATATTGCGAATCCCCAAATTCTGGCACGCTCGGGCAATGGCTCCAACATTAGCAGGTATTTTAGGCTCTACAACAATAATTGAAATATTACTTAGATCTAAACTCATGGACTTAACTCTACAAGCGTTTCCCACTCTTGAAGCTTTTGGTCTAGTGTTGCGGTGACAACTTTGAGTTTTTTTCCAGCGTCGGCGAAGTCACTATGAGATGCTTTGTCGTCAGTGAAAATAGATTCAATCTTTTTTTTATCAGACTCTAAACGCTCAATTTCCTGCTCGAGTTTTTTAATTTTGTTGTTATCTGACTGTCTCGGTTTTTGAGCGGGCACTTGGTGTTTTTTAGTAGGGGATGACTTTGTTTTTATTGTATCGACATAGTCCGTGTAGTTTCCCACAAACGTATCAATAGCCCCTTTGTCTTTAAAGACCAAAAGCTTGTCGACGACTCTGTCCATAAAATAGCGGTCATGAGAGATCACAATAAGGCATCCCGAAAAGGACAGTAGAAAATCTTCTAAGACAGACAGAGTTTGAATGTCCAAGTCATTGGTAGGCTCGTCAAACAATAAAAAATTAGGATTTTTAAGAAGTAAGAAAACTAAATGAAGTCGTCGTTTTTCACCGCCCGATAATTTAGAGATTGGGATTTTAAACATCGGACTTGGAAATAAAAACTTTTCTAAAAGTTTAGCAGCAGAAATAGTACTGCCATCGTGACACACAATTTGACTGCCAATTTCAGAGACATGCTCATAGATAGTTTTGTCTTCATCTAAGACCTGACTGTGTTGGTCAAAATACCCAAAAACGGTGTTGACCCCCACATCAATTAGTCCCGAATCGGGTGCTAGCGTTTCCATAATTAAATTAAGTAAGGTCGTTTTTCCTGCGCCATTAGGACCTAGAATACCAATGCGTTCTTTGTGCTTAAAGCTATAGGAAAAGTCTTGAATGAGAGGGGTGTCAAAAGATTTAGAAACCTCTTTGAATTCTAATATTTTTTTACCTAAACGTCTGTGTCCAACGTCTAAAGAAATAACTTCTTGAGTGACTGCTTTTTCCTGATTAACCAAGCCATCGATACGTTGTTTTCTGGCCTTCTGTTTTGTGGAGCGGGCTTTGGGGCCTTTTTTAAGCCATGCCAATTCTACCCGAAGCAGCGACTGTAAACTTTGTTCCTGTTTGTTTTGCGCCTGATATCGAAGGTCTCTTTGCTCTAGATAAGTTTGATAATTACCCTTATAGAAAAAGGTTTTCTGTTGGTCTATTTCAAGAATCTTAGTACATATTTTATCTAAAAAATAACGGTCATGGGTCACCATCACAAGTGCGCAAGATTGGCGTTGGAGCATGTTTTCTAGCCACTCGATGGTAGTGATGTCTAGGTGATTGGTGGGTTCGTCTAATATAAGTAAATCGGTATCCTCAAAAAAGGTTTGAGCTAGAGCTATTTTTTTTCGCATCCCTCCGGAGAGATCTTTCATTAGTTGGTTGAGATCGTGGATGTCTAGTTCTCTCAAAATAGAACTCACTCGAGATTCATAGTCCCACGCATTAATGTGATCCATTTGTGACATCGCTTCTGTCAGCGACTCGTTGTCTCCGGTGCTTAGGGCTTCTTGGTAGTTATGAATGGCCTTAGCCGACGGAGTATTGGACTGAAACAAATGGTCCAAAATTGTGTGGGTAGGGTCAATGTCTACAGTTTGGGCGAGGTAGGTAATCCGCAATCCTTTTTGAATAGCCATGGCCTCATGGGGTGTATCTGATACATTGGCTAAGAGACTTAAAAGCGTTGTTTTACCGGAGCCATTGGGTCCAATGATGGCGAGTTTGTCTGATGAACTGACCCCAAAACTGGCATCTTTGAATAAGGTTTTGGTGGGGAGTATACAAGATAGATTGTTAACAGAAAGTAGTGTCATGGATACTATAGTAACACTTAGTTGAATTTGCAGGCGATATTTTTGAGCTTAGACAAGACCTTATAGGTCCTGTTGATACTGTATTTGATCGAGGAGCATTGGTCGCACTTCCCCAGAGTATACGACTTGACTATGCAAAACATATCATCGACATTACAAAAAGTGCACTATATCCAACGTCTTCACCTTTTGGGACAAGTGTATATCATTCTATTAAATTTACAGTACCTCAATTAGCTTGGTCTTGATTGTTGTGCCTCTAATAAGAGTAATTTTTGTTTTTAGCATTTTTTTTAACTGTGATGCTATGGCGAGTGCCAGGGATTAATATGTTCTCCATCTCTCTTAGAGTGTCCCTGGCGGCTCTATCAACAAGCGTGAAAAGTATGTCTATATCATCTTTTTGACTAGATTGTTTATGCCCTTTCACTTTAACAAAAGTACAATCAAACGTATCGGTTAACTTATAAAATTCCTGATATAACTTATGATTATTAAGGAGCTTATTTTGATTTGACCTGTAATTTTTTCGCTCTAATCGTTCACGCCTATTTTGCAAACCTATAATATTCTGAGAATCTGTATGAATAATGACCTGTCGTCTGGCTATATCCACAGTATTTAGCACCCATAGCAAATTCTGTAATTCTAATTTAGTTGAAGAGGTATCTTCAAATTTCTTTGTTTTTACTTGCCCTTTTAATAGGTCTAAAGAAAGTCCTAGTTCGGAAATGGCAAGATAGGCCCCATACCCAATTTTTGACTGTGTGTTAACACTCCCGTCTATAAATATCATAAGCTTTTTCGAATAGTTGGTGTTCATTCTATGTATTTTAACAGGTCACTTTTTATTTCGGAAACTTATGTATATGAAGTGTGAACGTATTTCAAACGCTCTGACAAAAACTGCCATCCAAAGAAGACCTTTCTTGTGTTCGTATTAGATAATTAATAATGCTGGCTTTTATCTATAAACTATTTGTTGCTCTTCCCTAATATTGAGTAACCCACTATACTCATCACGCAGGAAAATACTTATTTTCAGCAATTTCAAATAAAAAAAGTTGAGGTAGATTATGGGATTTATGGGTTTTAAAAAGAAAAAAGTTACGGGGTTTCGTTCAGACGAAACAGTTCCAAAAAACTTTAATAACAGATCACAGCGAGACTCGGGTAACAAGACATTAAGTAACGCTACATGTGACTCTTGTGGTACTAATTGCAAGGTGCCATTTAAGCCAAATGGTGAAAAGCCAGTGTACTGTAATGAGTGCTACCGAAAAGGAGATCCAAAACCTCTTAATCGACGTGAGTTTAGATCCGACAACAGTCCTTCAGGCGGTACGGGTACCTTAGATCAAATTAACCTAAAACTAGACCGAATACTTAAATTATTAGAGTAATCCGTCTCTAAATAGTTAGTATGGACTCATTATAACAAATTGTTTTAGGCGCGGCAGTAGCATATGATGTTGCCGGTAAAAAATGGGCAAGTCTGCATTACTGTGGGCCGCTTTTGAAGCAAGCTTGGCCGACCTAGACTTTGTTCCGTCACTTTTCATAGACGATGAATTCTTTCACCTAAAATATCATCGAGCCTCCCATTATTGCCAAGTACCATTCAAGCCGAATGGTGAGAAACCTGTCTACTGTAATGAGTGCTACCGAAAAGGCGATACAAATTTTTCAAATCAACCAAAAGAATTAAACTAATCCGCCAGCATCTAAAACTGGTGACGCATCAATTTCTTGTGCGTCAAAAATAGTCGTAATCTTTTTTAACGATTCCAATATTGTAAGTCTTTCTTTTTCGGGATACAAAGACAAGCTATCTGTAAGTTTATCTTGCAACAACTTGGGACTATCTTCTAAATAGTCCTTTCCTTTATCTGTAATAATAATATTAACCAGTCTCCGGTCTTTTTGGTCTCTGTTTCTAATAACTAATCCCTTTTTTTCAAGTCGGTCAACAACGCCAACCATGGTACTAGAAGACAAACCCACTTCTTCTGCTAACTTTGCAAGATATTTGCCTTGAGAGTTTAAAAGTTGACGCAATGCTAATAGCTGAGCTGGCGTTGTATTAAATTGTGTTGATAGTTTTCTAGAATTTATCTCTACAGCGCGTACGATTTTTCTTAATTGTAGAACGATATTTGTTTCGGTATTTTCCATGATTAAATTCTATCATTAGTCTCTATAAAAAGAGAGTATTCTTTACTTTTAATTTGTTTAGTAATAGGACCAATTCGGTAAAGAACCTCGTCTTCATGCGCTGTTTTCCCAAAACTTTTTTTTTCAAATAAGACAGATGTTGAAAGTGGTGAATTAATGTCTTTTGAAATAACTACAAGACGTTTCACAGAAGAATCGTTAGACGGGCTTGCTGTAGCGTCTACCCATATCGGATTGAGTCGATTTAATAAATGATGAACCATACGCACATAAAGACCATTGCCATGAAACCCTTCCCTAACGCCTATTTCCCAGAGAAATAATGTCTTTTCGTCTCTGTTCGGAACGATATAGCCAGAGATAAATCCAATAATTTGTTTCGTTTCTTTATCTTCAACAACAACACTACTTTGACTAAAATGAGTAGATACAAGTAAATATGTGTATAGGGGGCTTGTTCCAATATAGGGTTTAAATGGTTGGGCTAATTCGTATATAAACTTAGCGTCTTCTTTTACGGGGGCTCTAAAGTTGAATTCGTTCATGTCTGTTTAAGACGGGACATTCTTTAATGCCATGTCGATCATATCTTGCTGGGTTGATGGCTGCTTCC
Source organism: Candidatus Marinamargulisbacteria bacterium SCGC AAA071-K20 (assembly GCA_003265975.1). Lineage (GTDB taxonomy): Bacteria > Margulisbacteria > Marinamargulisbacteria > AAA071-K20 > AAA071-K20. Next base: position 51,168 of record QFBU01000004.1, on the reverse strand, counting down.
ACAGTTCTTTGTAGGTATCTGAAAGAGAGCTAATTGGGTCAAAGTATAGATACGTTTTTTCTTTATTTACGCTTGGACTTTTATAAACACTGATTCCTGTTTGTTTGTTATAGTGCTCAAAACTATGCGCGCATCTTTTACCTCCGCCTCCGGGTGCATCTACAACAAAAGTAGGGGTATTGAAGCCTGCCGTGCTACCACGAACTTGTTTTTCGATTTCAAGCGTTTCTTGTACACTTGTTCTTAGTTCTTCAACCCCTTTTACCATGTCGTGCTGATACACATAGTAGGGCTGGATATTCATATAAGAGAGTTTTTTAACTAATGCAATCATTTTTTCTGGTGAATCGTTGACGCCTCTAATTAAAACGCTTTGGTTTCGTACTTTTATCCCTCGTTGAAACAATATATCCATCGCTTGTTTGGTAATATTTGTAATTTCATTAACGGAGTTAAAATGTGTATGCAAGCAAACCTCTTTATTTAGGTGACGTCCTTTTGTAACAATATCGGTTAATGTGTCAGTCCATTTGTGATCAGTTAAAATTTTCATAGGCATTACGGCTGGGCCCTTACTAGCAAACCTAATTCTACGAATTGAGGGGATATCTAGCAAAGAGTCTCCGATTAATTTCAATAGTTGAGGTGCAAGCAAATACGCGTCTCCGCCCGACACTACCACGTCTTCAATTTCAGGGTGTGTTGCTAGATATTCAAAAACAACTTTCCATTTTTTGACATTAGACCCAAAATTAACTTTTTTCACAGAGTCAGTGTCATTACCAATAGCGTAACTACGGGTACAAAAACGGCAATACACGGGACATACGTCTAAAGGAAGAAACAAGGCTTTGTCGTTATATCGGTGAACTAGGCCAGGAACTGGTGAGTCGATTTGCTCATGTAAAGAGTCTAGTTGTAGCTGTGGGTGGTCAATTTCTCTCGTTGAATTAACGGGTATGAATTGAGTTCTAATAGGATCATCGTATGGAGCGTCCCAGTTTATAAGACTGAGTAAATAAGGCGATACTCGCATATTCATAGGTGCACTGAGCAACCCACTTTTAACATCTCTAACAAATGCTGGATCAGCAACTTGGTCTAAAAACTCAATCATTCCTTTTTGATTTGTAATGCTATGTTTTGTCTGAAATAAATGATCAAAAAATTCTGATTCATCAACATTTTTATAAGCTGGGATTTTTTTCCAAAAAGAATCTGCTCTAAAAAAAGTGTGAGATGTGTCATTTTGAGCACTAACAACAGGGTTGAGTAGTGGTGAGTTCGGTTGCGTGGAGGTTTTTTCTTTAAGTCTTTCTTTCAGTACAGTTAGAGTCGGTGTAATTTTAAATTCCTTTTAATCAAATAACTTGAGAACAAACTATATCACAACAAATCATTTCATATCAAATGATTATAGATGAAATAATCACTCTAAAGTGCGATTCTTGTATCCCTTTCTTTTAAATAGTAATAGAATATGGACCACAAACATGGACTCATTATCACAAATCGTTTTAGGTGCCGCTGTGGCTTATGCAGTTGCTGGAAAAAAAATGGGCAAGTCTGCATTACTGTGGGGCGCACTTGCAGGCACTTTGTCGGACCTAGACTTTATACCCTCTCTTTTTATCGAAGATGAATTCTTTTACTTAAAACATCATCGAGCCTTTAGTCATTCACTATTGGCTACGGTTGTTGTGCCTCCCATTATCGCTAAGCTAGCTTGTAGGGTGAATAAGAAATTAGATTTTTGGACTATTTGGGCCATTTTCTTTTGGGGGATAGTAACCCATATTATATTGGACTGTTTCACCAGCTGGGGGACTCAAATATTTTGGCCCTTACCCGAACGGATTTCTTTAAATGCTATTTTTATTATTGATCCTTTATATACAATCCCATTACTAATAGCCGTTGTAGTGGCTTTATTTCTTAAAACACACCGTTACCGAAAGTATGCAGTAATTATTGGGCTATGCCTTAGTTCTTTATATCTAATGTGGGCGCTTGGGGTAAAGCTGTACTTAAATGGCCAGTTTGAAAAATTATTTCTAAGCCAAAATTTAGATGTGAAAAAATACACCACCAGACCCACCGTATTTAATACAATACTGTGGACAACAACAGCAGAAACAGAGGTCGGCTACTATTACGGAATGATTTCCCTGTTAGATAATAAATTACAAGGTCCACTATATTTTTCGAGTAAAGATCACCATCTAGCCGACACATATACCGACAATCAGTCGCAAACCTTAATAAGTTATACAAAAGGATATTACAAGGTAAGCGAAGTGGGCGAGGGGATTCTCATTCATGACCTAAGGTATGGCTATATGGGCAACCCTTGGACGAATAAACCACAAGCCGTTTTCAGTTATTTACTAAATAAAAATGGAGATAAGGTAACGCTTCACGTACAAAGTCCTCGTCCTGAAAATTCAAAGGAATTGTTGCTACAAGTATGGGAACGACTCAAGGGGATTTAGAGTATTTTGTTTGTTCTGAGTCTTAAAGATGGGCAATAAATCTATAATCAAGGGATGTCATTAAAACAATTCATTCTCTGTTTCAGGGACCTTTCAAACCAACTAAATCTCGTCATCGTCAGCCTCTCGAAGCATTAAAAATAATTTTTCTACCTTTTCTCGAGCCCAGGGTGTGCGTCTTAAAAATTTCAAACTCGATTTTATTGAAGGGTTTTCCGTAAAGCATCTTATATTGACATAGCCCCCCAGCGTTTCCCATCCTAGATCATCTACTAGATGAGTGACTACATGTTCAAGCGTTATGCCATGAAGCGGGTTGTTTTTATGTGGGTTAGTTTCCAAAACGTTTGCTTAGATACTCATTAATAGCTACAGACTCGTACATCCAAGTAACTTTATCGTCTTCTTCAATACGTAAACAAGGCACTTTTCGTTTGCCTCCACCTGCAATTAAATCAGCTTCATGTTTCTTGCTTTTTTTAACGTCTAAACACACAATATTTAAATTCAAACGAGTCATCATCCGTCTAACTCTCACACAAAAGGGGCATCTATAAAATTGGTATAAACTTAATTTTTCACAGGCTTTATTTACCTTGTTCTGTTTGTCTGTGGTTCTCTTCATTTTTCGTGGAGAAAATACAAAGTTTAGAAAAATTATTAAGCGACCTAATATAAAGCGAATCAATTTTAAAATCATAGGAGAAACTATCTCATGAGACTAGGGTTCAGTCTAGTTAATTGATCTGTTTCATCAGCTAGGATTTAATTACAAACAAACCTCGATTAACCCTTCTGGAATGAACCCTGAGAATCACGATGAGTTCAAGAAAAACTATGAGTCCTTTGTCTCTCAAATAAAGGAGGTCCAGAGAAAAGAGGTTTTGAGCAACTCTGGCAGAAAAAGCTGTAGACTCTTATTTTAGGACTTTTATTTAGGTGCTTTGGTTTTTGTTCTTAATTAAGTAATATAGTTTACACTCAAAAATGACGTTGTTACTTTTCTAGCAATCCGCCATGACGGATTATGTCGCCTTCAACAAAGTAAATAACATCCTCGGCAATATTTGTAGACAAATCGGCAATGCGTTCTAAGTGGTAAGAATTTCTTAGTACACTACTAAGTTGTCTGAGGTCATCTGGTGAGTCTTTCATTTTATTTAAAACTAATACCTTCATTTCTTGTTTTAAATGGTCCACTTCATCGTCAATTTTACAAACTTCTCGTGCTAAATGGGGATCTTGTTTTGTAAATGAGTCTAAACTCTTTTTAAGCATGTCTAATACTTTTTGTATCATTTCTGGTAAAAAGAAAGACACCCCTTCTTTAGACACACTAGTTTGATTCTCTGAAAAAACTTTTACTTTTTTTACGATATTTACCGCTAAGTCACCAATACGTTCTAGGTCATTGTTCATTTTTAAAATGCCAACTATAAATCGTAAATCTTTGGCTAGCGGCTGATACCTCGCCATAATAGACAGGCACTCTTCTTCTATCGCTATTTCCATTTGGTCGATCTCTTTTTCTTTGTCTATCACCGTTTGTACATTTACTTGTTCGGATTGCATAAATGTTTTTACCGCTAAATGAACATTTTCTTCTACACTGGTGCAGTACCTTATAAATTGGTTATTTAAGTCTTTAATAGCGGCTTCTATTGGATTAACCATTATTATTTTCCTCCTCTTTGTTTGATTGGGTGGTGGGGATGTGAATTAAAAAGTGACTTCCCTCATTCTCTTTACTGTTAACAGACACACTCCCTTTATGTGCTTGTGCAATATGCTTTACTATAGAAAGCCCCAAGCCAGTTCCTCCAATCTCTCTACTTCTGGCTTTGTCTACTCTATAAAATCGTTCAAATAAATGAGGGATATGAGTCTTGGGGATGCCCACACCCTGGTCGGACACTGTAATGATTGTTTCTAAAGACGACTGTGTTATATCAATTTTAACCGTACTATTTTCTGGACTGTATTTAATGGCGTTGTCTATTAAGTTTATGACGGCTTGCTCCATTAACGTAAAGTTGATTTTTGATAAAATGTCTTTTGATGAGTTAAAAATTAATTTGGTATGTCTATTTTGTGCGTTCTTACTGCAAAAATTAACCGCTTGTTTAATCACATTATTTAAAATTTCAGTATTAGTTTCGATGCTTTCTTCGTTGTTTTCTTGTTCAATTCTAGACAAACTCAACAGATCTTCAATAATGGCATCAAGCCTATTAGCATGGTCTTGGATGATGCTGAGAAACTCGTCTCTCTCTACTTTATTGTCTGCAGCGCCTCTAAATAATGTTTCTAAAAATCCTTTTATAAGCGTCACTGGTGTTTTGAGTTCGTGAGATACGTTAGCTACAAAATTTGTTCTTATCGCCTCTAGCTTTTTTATATGAGTAATATTATGTATTACAATTAAAGCCCCAGTGCACTTATTATGTGAGTCTAATAAGCATGTTCCTTGCGCTTGTAATTGGTATGGTTGTGGATGTGAAATTGTGATGTCTGTTTCAACTGAAACTTGATTGTCTAACGCCTTCTGAATAAGTGTCTGAATGGTTGTGTTTCTGATGACTTCTTCGACGGACCTACCAATTAAGTCGGCTTGGTTATTACAAAAATAAGTTTTAGCCGCTTGGTTAATGGTTGTGATTTTTTTGTCCTTATCTACGGTAATAACGCCTTCTGACATGTTGGACAAAATAGACTCTTTTTCTTGAGACTGCTTTAAAATAGTGCGCATTCTTTCTTTTAATTGCCCGGCCATATTATTAAGAGAATTGGAGAGTGTTCGAAACTCTTTTGTGTCTGGAGCCGTTATTATATAATCAAAATTACCTTCAGAAAATTCCTCGGCTCCTTTTGTGAGAGCGGCGATAGGCTTAGTTATTTTACGAGAGACAGCAATCCCTACAAAGCCCGAAAATATACAAATTAACCCTGCCCAAATCAGTCCCTTTTTGGTGAGTAGGGCAAGTGTGTCGTCTAAGTTATTCATAGGTATTGAACTTCTAATCGCCCCGACAACTTCATTGTTCAAAATGATCGGCTTAGCTACGTACAACATCTCTGTTTGAAGCGTTTTACTATATCTAGTAGCTACGCCCCATTGTCCATTGAGAGCTAATATTAATTCTGGACGCGTACTATGATTATCCATCACTGACGCCTCTTGATCCGAGTCAGCAAGAACAGTGCCTTTAGCATTAATGATGCTAAAACGTGTACTTACCTTTTGACCTGTTTTAGTAAGTAAAGCGGACAAGTCATCATAACGTTTATTGGCTACAAAATAGTGAGCCTGGCTTTCTACTAATTCGGTTCGTGCTTTTAAGTCTATTGTTGTTTGGTCGATATAAAATGTTTTAAACATTCCTGAGGTATAAACAAACATTAGAACTAACGAAATCGCGATAACGATTAAATATGAGGGGTACAGCTGCCATAAAAACTTTTTTTCTTTCATTTATTTATCACCCTTAAACTTATATCCCACGCCACGAACAGTGTGGATATAAGACGCAAACGTCCCTAGTTTTTTTCTAATAGACACCAAAAGAACATCCACTAAACGTTGGGTCACAAAATAGCTTTCACCTTTCATGAAATCTATTAATTGTAATCTCGAAAACACTCTGCCTGGTTGCGATGCTAAGCACAATAATAATTGAAATTCGGTATGATTGAAGTTAATTAACGTGTCTTCCAAATAGACTTCGTATCGGTCTGGAAATATCTTTACGGCATCAATCTGTATACACTCGTCTTTCACTTCTGGATCAACTTGTTTATGGCCTCGTCTTAGCGCGGTTCTTACTCTTGCGATTAATATCGCAACACTAAATGGTTTTGTCATATAGTCATCGGCGCCTAATTCTAAACCAGTGACGATATTTGATTCTTCAGTTTTTGCACTCAACATTATGATAGGAATTGTTTTTGTACTTGCGTCTGCTTTTAAGTCTTTGCATACCTCAAATCCATCTTTTCCTGGAATCATAATATCTAACAGAATTAAGTCTGGTTGATTTTCTTTCACAAACTCAAAGGCGGTTTCGCCAGAATTAAGGCTGATAATGTCGTATCCTTCTTTTTCTAAGTTGTAACTGATTAACCTAACAATATCTTTTTCATCTTCAATAATACATAGTTTCTTTTTCATCCAAATTTCCTTGTTAAATACTCTTCGGTTTTTGTATGTTTGGGGTTAGTAAATAAGGTTTGTGTGGGTCCGTATTCAACTAATTCACCAAGGTACAAAAAGGCCGTAAAGTCTGACACACGCGAGGCCTGCCCAATATTATGCGTTACCATTATTATAGTCACTTTCGATTTTAATTCTATAATAAGCTGTTCGATACTTGCGGTAGACTTTGGATCCAAGGCAGAAGTGGGTTCGTCTAAAAGTAGGATTTTGGGGTTCATCGCCAATGCTCTTGCGATACAAAGCCGTTGCTGTTGCCCGCCTGACAAGAACGTTCCTTTTCTATGAATATTGTCTTTTACTTCGTCAAATAACGCGGCCTGCTGAAGTGACTCGGTTACTATTCTTTCTTTGTCGTCTTTGGATAATTTAATTCCGTTTAAATAGTATCCAGCTAAAACATTTTCATAAATACTCATCGTAGGAAATGGATTAGGCCGTTGAAATACCATCCCTACTTCTCGTCGAACTTGAATAGGATTCAGCTCTAGTAAATTTTGTTGATTAAGAGACAGTGACCCCGTAGATTTAAGTCCAGGAATTAAGTCATTTAGTCTATTAACGGACCTGATAAGGGTTGTTTTTCCACAACCAGAAGGCCCCATAATGGCGGTCACTTTATTTTTATAAAAGGCAATATCTATGTCCTTTAATATATGATGATCGTTAATATATAAATTTAACTTTTCAACTTCTAACACAACGCTATTTTTACTCATCTTTTTGACACCACTTTCGCAATTAAGCTTAAACTTAGAACAAATAAAACCAATAATAAAGACGCCCCCCAGGCTAAATTTTGCCAGTCTTGATAGGGGCTAGTTGCATAATTAAATATTAATAAAGGAAGCGAGTTGACCGATTTAAATAAATCAACAGACATAAACGGGTTGCCAAAGGCCGTAAATAACAACGGAGCTGTTTCGCCTGATACTCTTGCAACACCAAGTAGTATCCCGGAACATAGACCGCTTTTTCCTGAAGGAATAATGACTCTTAAAAGCGTTGTATGATAGGGGGCGCCAAGCGCATAAGCGGCCTCCTTTAGTGCGTCTGGAATTAAGTTTAAGGTTTCTTCGGTCGACTTACTTATTAAGGGAATCATCATTAAAGACAAGGCAAATGCGCCAGAAAATAGAGAGAATGATCCCAAAGGAATAACTATCCACGTATAGGCAATTATCCCCATTACAATGGATGGAATTCCTTGTAACGTATCGATACAAAGGCGTGTAATATCAGGTAGTTTCCCAGTTTTGTTTTCTGATAGATACAGACCAATTAAGACCCCAAATGGAATAGATATAGTCGACGCAACGGCTATTAATAAAAGGGTGCCAACAATCGCATTTGAAATCCCTCCACCTGCTTCGCCTACCGGCTTAGGAAGCTCTAAAAAGAAGTCAAAACTAAACGCCGTAATGCCATTTATAAATATGTAATACAAAATAAATAATAGCGGCATTAATAAAATACAAGAGAGTACCCCTAGGCTAATTTTAAATAATCTGTCTTTTAACAGTCTATAGCGTATAGAAGCGTCGTAGATCATGCGTTAACCATCCATTTTTTAATAATAAACCTACCCACTAAACTAAAAAATGCAGTTACAAAAAACAATACAAGTGCTAGTTCTATTAAGCTTGATAAATATTCTGCCTCTGCGGCTTCTGCAAATTCGTTAGCAATGACGCTGGATAAAGTATTAGCCGGGCTAAAAATGGAGCTTGGAATTTTATTTGAGTTTCCAATTAACATAGTGACCGCCATCGTTTCACTAATGGCTCTTCCAAACGACATTAAAAAGCCAGCAAAAATACCTGATTTGGCGTAAGGTAAAATAACTTTTGTAACCATTTCAAATGGGGTAGCGCCTAAAGAAAGCGCCGCTTCTTTAATGTCTTGTGGCACAAGCGAAATAACCTCCCTGCTAATAGACGCAGAGTAGGGGATAATCATTAAAGCTAATATGATAGACGAAGACAAAATACCTACTCCGTGAGGGATAATTCCTAAAAATAGTTCGATCTTTCTGATTATAGGCACTACAACAAAAAGCCCCCAAAAGCCAAATATTACAGAAGGAATTCCAGCTAGAAGGTCAATGGAACTATTTAATACCGTCGTCCAAAAACCTTCTTTTAAGTACTCTCCAATAAAAATTGAAAGTGCTGCTGAAAAGGGGAGCGAAATGAGTAACGCAAGGATAGACGTAATTAATGTTCCTAATAAAAAGGGTAATGCCCCATACGTTTCTTTCACTGGGTCCCAGGTACTACTAGTTAAAAAGGAGAAGCCCGAGTGACTAATTGATAATAGTGACTTTGTAAAAAGGGTTAAAAACAAACCTGACATCAAAAAAACAACTACTAGCCCAGAAAGGACTAGTAGCTTTTTAAAAAGAGACTCTTTGAGTTCTACCGAACGGATAGTTTTTTGAGTCAGATTAAGCATTAAAGTGGGCTTCCTGAATATGTCATTGTATTAATGATTGCTTTTGCTTGGTTTCCAACTTCAGTTGTTAAAGGTGCATAATGAAGTGGTTCAGCAAAACGTTGACCTTGGGTAACCATCCAGTCTAGTAAGCGTTTTGTTTGTAGTGCTTGTTCTTTAGACCGAGAGTTAAAGTTTTGGTCTTTATACACTAGTATCCAAGTGAATCCACTAATTGGATATCCATTTTTTGCAGCTGAGTTAGTAATAGACGCTCGGGTGTCTTCAGGAATTGGCGTATTAGCTGCATAGGATACTGTTTTAATAGAAGGGGTGATAAATCTACCACTTTTATTTTTTAATGACGCTACAGCCATTTTATTTTGTATGGCATAAATGTGACCAATGTATCCAATTGCGCCAGGTGTTTGTTGTACAATACCCGCAACCCCAGCATTACCTTTTCCACCTAATCCATCAGGCCAATTAACTGATTTTCCTCTACCCACGACATCAAGCCACGTGCTGCTTATTTTTGCGAGATAGTCAGTGAAAATAAAGGTGGTGCCACTTCCGTCTGATCTGTGAACACTTACAATACTGATGCTAGGTAATTTTACTCCTGGGTTAATTTCTTGGATTCTAGCATTGTCCCACTTCTTTATTTTTCCAAGAAATATATCTGCAAGAACATCTGAACTTAGTTTTAGTTTATCTATGCCAGGTAAGTTATAGGAAATAGAAACAGCACCAAGACAAATCGGGATATGTAAAATGGTCCCTTTTGTTTTTTCTAATGCTTTATCGCTCATAAACGCATCAGAAGCACCAAAGTCTACCGTTTTATTTTTAAGCTGACGTATTCCTCCTCCAGAGCCAATAGCTTGATAGTTGATTTTGATATCATTTTCTTTGTAGTAGGCATCAAACATTTTTGAGTATAGCGGATAAGGAAACGTAGCTCCTGCACCTTGTAGTTCAACCGTTTTTGACGAACTTGAACATCCTGAAAGTGTTATCAGTATTAGCCCTAGTATTGCAGAGAGTCGTGTTAAGCTTTTTATAGTGTTAATCATTCATTTTCTCCTTTTAGAATTTTCTATTAATATCTATTTGAATTAAGTCTTGCTTGTTAGTAGCCCCATTATTAACGTCCATACTATAAATATCTAAGCCTAGAGAAGTAGCCTTTGACAGTCCGTATTTAAATGTAAATTCTAACCCTTTACTGTTTGTTGCTCCGCCATAAGCATCTGAGTCTGGAAAGATGTCTAGCCAGGCATCGGTCTGTAGATATCTATAACTTAACTTTGATTGCCAGGTGCCTGGCTTTTTAACCTTTGTGTCTCCAAAGGCAAGTCCAGCAATAGCACCTTTATTATTTTCACTTTGATTTGTGTTTACCACTATTTCTCCAAACGGTCTTATTAAGGCTAGTCCAAACTTGTTTTTAAAGACGACCTGACCACTTAAAGCCACTGTTGAAAATTCTTTCTCAATCCCTGTAGAAGCACCCGTATTTGTACCTGAAGAATGATCAAGTGCCAGTCCCCCTACATTTTGGCTTAGAAAAAATCCTAATGCTACTTTAGCGTTTGTACTTTGATTTAATTTGAAATCAAGCCCTGGCTGAACTGTAAGAATTCCTGGATCATTAGGGTTGGTCTTATTTTCATCAAGAACAAAGTAACCAGCGCTTGCAAACCACTTAAGAGATTCTTTTTTACTTTTAAATTTTACAGCGACACCACCTGGGTTAATGTCAGTGTCCCATAATAAATCAGAGGGTCTATAAAGTGGGTTTTTCATTTTTCCACCTAAAAGGGTGAGTCCATTTGAGAGTTTATTTTCTAAATAGGCATAATCTAGACGAATATCGGCTGTTTGAAATGAGTCTTGAATAGTTTGATTTGTAGACCTTGGGTCTGTCCCCCCAGTAGCTAAGCCAAACTTAACCGACGCCTCTTTGGATAGTTTTCCTTCTCCTCCGAGCCTAAATCTAATCCTGTTTCTGGTTCTATCTCCACTATTCTGTTTTGATTCAGACTGATACCTTAATCGGACATCCCCTTTTAATGTAATGTTATCTATGGCGTTCTTGTTTAAATCTGAAGCGATAAGCCCCGAAGCAATTTGTAGTGCAAGTAGTGTTAATGTAAAGACTGATGTATTTTTTTTCATTTTTTCTCCTTTGTTTTTTAAAAGGATATCAATGATTTATTAAGGGACTATACTTAGTTTTGTTAAGGTTTTGTTAAGGTTTTAATATAACCTCTTTAAAGCGAAAAAGCGGCCGAAATAACAGACTTAAAGTTATCTTTCATATCTTCTGGAGATTTTCCATTTTGAATACAGGTCTCTAAGTGCTCAGACATATACGCTTCACCAAACTTTTTTAATGCGTTTATGCTTGCTTTTAACTGTTGTAATACTTTTAGGCAGTTCTCATCATCTTGATTTTCCATTTGTTTTTTTATGGCCTCAATCTGGCCAGCTACTCCATAGGGTGTATAGTATATGAAAGGAGACAATTTAATGAAAACAATAACTGTAAAAGAACTTAGAGAATTAATGGAGCGTAATAAGGCGCTTAAAGTCGTAGATATTCGTACGCCAGCAGAAAATAGAGCCGTACGCTTTGAAGGGTCGGATAATTTGCCTGTCGAAAATATTATGGAGCACTTAGACGAACTCAAGTTGCACGAACGAGTATATGTGTCTTGTAATAGTGGAAACAGAAGCAAGATGGTCTGTGAAGATTTGGCCCTACATGGACTAACAAACTTAGTAAATGTAGAGGGTGGTATTCAAGAATGGATAAAAGAGGGCTTGCCGGTAATTAGAACTAAAAAATGGTCGATGCCTATTATGCAACAAGTAATGGTAATAGCAGGATCTCTTATACTTACGGGTGTTGTGGCTAGTGTTTATTTATATACTCACTTTATTTTTCTTTCGGGAGCGGTTGGATTGGGTCTTTTATATGCTGGACTCAGTGGAAATTGCTATATGACAAAGGTTCTAAGCAAAATGCCTTGGAATAAATAATGGACCTGATTGGATCTCTTTTAGCAATAATAATGGGCTTTATTTTAGGCCTGCTAGGGGGCGGAGGGTCCATTTTAACTGTCCCTATATTGGCATATTTTTTTGGATTCACGGCGGTAGTGGCAACAGGGTACTCCCTATTTGTTGTAGGGATAACTAGCTTATTGGGGTCTGTGAAATACTATAAAGAGCAGCTAATAGATTTTAAAATTGCTGCACTTTTTTCAATTCCTTCTATGATAGGCGTTTTTATATCAAGAAAGTACTTTCTCCCTATGTTACCTGAGGTAATGACCATTGGTTCAATTTCACTAGAAAAAAATCAAGTCATAATGGGCCTCTTTGCAATGTTAGTATTAGTTATTTCTGGGTTTATGTTCAGAGCCAAAGACGAGTCTAGTAATACAAGCCAAACCAAAAAGCCACTACACTTTAGAGACTTGTTGCTAATATCTGTAGGCGGTTTTTTAATGGCTTGTTTAACAGGGTTTGTGGGTGCTGGCGGTGGATTTATTATTGTCCCGGCTCTAGTTTTATTGGCAAGGCTAAGCTTACGAAAAGCCATAGCGACGTCTCTTGTTATTATTTCTTTTAAGTCTTTTGCAGGGTTTTTAGGCGATTTATTGGGTGGGCTTGTTTTTGATTGGTCTTTTTTATTAAATTTTATAATGTTTACTATGGTAGGTGTTTTATTAGGCACCATATTTAATAAAAGGGTGCCTGTTTCTGTTTTGAGAAAGGGCTTTGCCTATTTTGTTTTTGTAATGGGGATTTTTATTGTGTTAAAAGAATTATTATAAGAGGAGAGATATAAAATGAATGTTAAAGCATATTTTGATAAGGATACATCTACTTTAACCTACGTAGTGTATGACCAGACGACTAAAGACGCTGTATTAATTGACCCTGTATTAGACTATGATCCCGCCTCATCAAAATACACTACAAAGTCTATCGACAAAGCTACTGACTTTATAAAAAGTAATAGCTTGAAATTGCACTACATACTAGAAACGCATGCCCACGCAGACCATTTATCAGGCGCTCAACTTATCAAACAAGACTATCCAACTGTAAAGATTGCCATTGGAGCCAAAATTAAAGATGTTCAAAAAACGTTTAAGCATGTCTTTAACTTTAAAGACTTTAATGAAAATGGTATTCAGTTTGATATATTACTCGAGGACAACTCTACACTGGCTGCCGGCTCACTCTCAATAAAAACGCTGTACACACCTGGTCATACGCCTGCTTGTGTATCTTATTATATTAATGAGGACTCTGTTTTTACAGGAGATGTACTTTTTATGCATGACTATGGCACCGGTAGATGTGACTTTCCTGGAGGTAGTTCAGAGCAAATGTATGACTCGGTAAAAAATCGTTTATATACAATCCCTGACCAAACAAAAGTGTATGTAGGTCATGACTACTTACCGGGTGGAAGAGCGGTTCAGTATGAGTCAACAATAGCTCAGCAAAAACAATTGAATCCTCAATTAAATGACACTATTACAAAAGAAGAATTTGTGAAAAATAGAGATGATCGTGACAAGACGTTAAAGGCGCCTAAATTGTTGTTACAAAGCTTACAGGTGAACATAGATGCTGGAAACTTGCCGACACCTGAGTCCAATGGCGCAAGGTATTTGAAGATACCCATAAGAAAATAAACATAGATCCAATTTTTCTAACGAGCGTAGTAGACAAGATACTCCTATGAGATTCCGCCCTTTTTTTATTATGGATAATTAATAGAGTCGTGATATTTACCGAGTGCCTTCCTTTAGCCTATGGCATAGTGGGAGATACACTTTTTATTGTACTGTTGTTTGTGTCTATTGCTATTCCCATCATCAAATCAAAAAATTGGAGTAACTTGGGAATTGGGATGAATTGGATACACCAATGCAGAAAAGTCGACAGTTTGTATTACCAAACAATCAAGAAACAGTTATTACAGACACGGTTGGTCTGAGGGTATTAATTATGTTGTTGGGCGTAATCCATATGCGGAAAGAAAGGCTGTTCTTACGTTTTAATCCCTACAAACTCTAAAAAATCAATAAGTGTCATATCATCATTTACATACTCTTCTACATGATTGGTTTGACGTACAGATTGTAAAAGCAGATTGATACCAGCTACTTTGAATTTAACATAAAGATCAAAATCCTTTGTAGCGTCTTCTATTTTACAATAGAACCTGTTACTAAAATTTTGTGTATATCGACCATCTGGTTCTCGGGACGAAGGGTTCTCTGAAATAGATATTGGAATACTAGTAGTACGAGTAGTACTACTAGCACGACCAGTCTCATCGCCTGCATTTGCCCTGGGGACTACTTGTCTTGCTCTCGCTTGTTCTGGTGGTGTTTTTACCCTAGACGTGAGTCCCAAAGCTTTAGCTCGTTTATTCAAATATGATCCTAGATCAAATGAATGTGGGGGTGTTGTGTATGGATTCATAGATTATTAAGCTCCTTTTGATTCTTTACATATAAATTATCGTTAAATTTTAATAAAAATTGCAGTTACTTATTATTCAACTAATAATATAGTACAAAGAAATCATCGGTAAAAAAAGAACAATTAGAAAATAATATCTGCTTTGTGCTTAAAGGACGTAAGTTATATTGGCAGCCTATAAATTTGATTCTTTATTTAAATTCTTTTTTCAAGTCAATAATAATAAAATTAATGGGGAATCCGAGTCTATTAAAAAAAACTACATACCTAAGCTAAAACACTATCGACCTAAATGGTTCTTGAATTATTAAAATCCTGTATATACATTGTCTATTAATGATAGTTGGAGCGTTTCGAAAAACAAACAAGCAAGCCTAACCTTTAGTTTTATTATTCAAAATGAAAACGTAAAAGAGTTTGAAAATTCTCCTATATCTGAGTTTAAAAATGATATTAAGATAGGCGGTAAGTTAAGAGCACCAAGAAATGCAAGAAATATCAGATAGACTTAATTGTTTTTGCTGTATCGCTTTAAGAAATTAGCGTTAACCTTTAGCTAACAGCTATTTCAAGGTCTTCAAATTTAACAAGTTGCCCCGCTCTAATTTTACATTTTTTTCTAGTTTCAACGACACCATCAACTGTGACTCGTTCTTCAGAAATAATATGTTTTGCTTCTCCACCAGACCCAATGGGCGCCTTAATTTTTAATAAAGCGTAGAGTTCAATATAGTCTGTTTCTAGTTTGTAGTTTTCTTTTGTCATAAGTACGTCCTTACTTTGAATTAAATGTAGCAACAATAAGATAGTGTTTTAACATATACAGCACATTTTTAATAATTATTTCGTCTGGCTTGTCGATTTTATTTAATAAATCTTTCAAAGAATATTCTTTTTGGTATAAGCATAATAAAATCTCCTTAATTAACATGTATCTATTTTGATGATTCTCAAAACTAGCAAAAGGTTTCTTTCCTTCTAAAACCTCTAAGCCATAGTTACTTATCTCAAAAACTGTAGTGTCTTGCAATGGTGTTGATACAAAATGAGAAAGGGTGTCTGAGATGTTTTTATATAAAGGTTGAGGCATAGTATTTAGTCCCGCTTTAAATGACTTAATACATGCCTTAAAACAGGCCTTGTAGTTGTTAATCATAGTGTCTACTTGGTACACAGTCTCAGCATGTTTACGTGCATTTTTACCCATTTTAAGTCGTTGCTTACTATCTGTTAAAAGAGTGTCTAGTCGTGACTTAAGTTGTGGCATATTAAGCGCAATTGACTGAGTATATTGGTCACCAAAGTTTTTTAAAGAGTGAGAATAAAAAGCCCCATCAATATCAATAGCACCGGTTGTAGTAGAAATATAAAACCCTTCACATCCATCAGTAAAATGATCTTTGTACCCAGAGAAGTTAGAAATAACAGCAGGAAGCCCAGACGCCAGTCCCTCAGCTATAGTTAGGCCAAACGTTTCTCCAGAAAAGTCAGACAGTGAAAGGAATATATCAGCGAGTTGATAATAGGTTTCAATCGATTGTTGTTTGGGAGAGTCTATCCATTTTACATGAGAGTCAAGATTAGTGGCTTTAATCAACGCCTTAACTTCGTCTACATAGGTAGGTTGATGAACATTTCCCACAATCAGTAGTAGTAATTTAGGGTCAGACCGAATGAGTTCAGGAAGCAGGCGGACCACTGGAACAAGGTCCATTTTTAGAAACGGAGTGATTCTAGAAAGTATTAAAATAACATGTCTATCAGAGTCAATATTTTCTTGTTTTCTTAATGTGTTCTTTATAGATTTTGAAGGTACCGGTGAAAACTTCTTTAAGTCGATACCATAAGGAATAACGGTAGTATGACTCTCATTCAGCCCTAATTTCATAGCTGTTTCTTTAGTAGAAATAGAAGGGCAAATAAGAACATCGCTGTCTCCAATTAAGTCTTTTACAATTTCCATATCCCTAAAAGGGGGGCGGTTTCCTAAAGAATGTATGAGCCCAACTACTGGAAATTGTAATTTGGAAAAGTTTCGAAATTCCAAAAGGGTTTGTATTTTTAAGTCAGGAACAAATCCGACATTAGGTCTTAGTTCGGTTGTCTTAATTAGCTCAAGTAGGCTGCCATAGGTAGCATAATACACTGCCGCATTGTCACAATTAATATGTTTTACATAATCGTCAAAGAGGTCTCGGCTTCCATCTGTTACTATAATCACACCGTCGTCTTTATAGGTCTTGATGAGCTCGTCTTGTAGCACACGACCAATTTTATTAGCCCCGTGGATAACGCCTTGTTTAATTTGTAAATTAGACTCTACAATCTCAATTAAAAAAGTCATATTTTAGACTCAATTGTAGTGTCTTTAAATAAGTTATTACTAATTATTAAATATTGTTTAAGCATATAGAGAATATTTTTAGTAATGTCCTTTTCAGGGACTTGAATAAGTGTAGCTAGTTCAGAAATAGTTAATTCATTGTTATGAAGATGTAGAAAAATATCTCTTAAAAGCGTATATCGTTTTTGATGATCTTCGAAACTAATAAAGTCTTGCTCCCCTTGTAATACGTCTTTTCCGTAGGCACTTAAAGTAAATGTAGTCTCTGTTTTTAGTGGATCTGACACGAAATGAGAAAGTAGAGGTGAAATATTTTTATATTTTGTATCTGGAATTCTAGTCTTTCCATTTTTTGAAGAAGCCATACAATCCTCAAAACAATTATGATATTTTTCAATCATGTCAGGGAGTTGATACCTTGTTTCGGCTTGCTGTCTTGCTCTTTTACCCATCTCTTCTCTCTTCGAATTGCTCTTTAATAATGTGTCGAGTCTGTCATGCAAAACGGGCATGTCCATAGCTATAGACTGCGTATAATGGTCACCAAAGTTAGTTTGAGAATGAGAATAAAAAGCATCGTCTAAGTTTACCTTGCCGGTTATTGTAGAGATGTAATAGCCTTCAACACCGTCAGTAAAGTGGTTTTTATATCCTGAATAATTTGAAATCACTACAGGTAAACCAGACGCTTGTGCCTCAGCTACAGTGAGTCCGAAGGTTTCTCCAGAAAAATCAGAAAGCGACAAGAAAATATCGGAGAGTTGGTAGTAGCTTGGTATTTGGTTTTGGTCGGGTTGATCGATCCACTGGACATGTTTTTTGAGGTTCAGATTTTTAATTAGGTCCTTCACTTGTTCAACGTAAAAGGGTTCGTGAATACAACCAACAATTAGTAATAAGAGGTCAGGGTGTTTTTCAACTAAGTACGGCAATAGGCGAATAACTGGAACCAGGTCCATTTTTAAAAAGGGAGTGATTCGGGACAGCATCAATATAACAGTTCGATTGGGATCTACTTTATTCGACTTTCTTAAATTCAGTTTTTCTTCAGTGCTGACCGGACTATATTTATCAATTTCAATACCATAAGGAATTACAGTAGAATTACTTTTTGATAAACCCAGTTTTACCGTAGTGTCTTGGGTAGAAGTAGAGGGGCAAATTAACATATCACTTTCTCCCATTAAGCTCTGGACCCCTTCTAAATCTCTAAAGGTCCCTCTATTACCTAATGAGTGAATAAGTCCAACTACTGGCATGTTTAATTTTTTGTAGTTTCTAAATTCAAGAAGAGCATTGATTTGAAGATTTGCATGAAACCCAATATCAGGAACAATGCCAGTTGAGTCTAGTAGCTCTTCTAAAGCGCTGTAAGAAGTAAAGTGGATGGGATTATTTTCGCAGCCAATGTCTTTTAGGTAGACGTCAAAGTCAGCTTTGTCTCCGTCACTTACAACTATAATATCGTCATGATTATATTTTTGAATGAGTAAGGTTTGGAGTATACGTCCAATTTTATTGGCACCAATAATTGCACCGCTATTTTTTACCAAATGAGATTTTACAATTTGAATTAGTACTTTCATGATTATGTATAAAACTATAGCACAAGGTGCCGGAAACAAGACAAGGTGCCGGGGCTAGGGAACCGGAGCTTATCTAGACCCGGCACCTTGTTAAAAATTATTTGTTTTTTTTCTTTTCCATTTTCTCTTGTTTCTTTTCTTTAGCTGATTTAGCTGGCTTCTTTTTTTCTGCTCGTCCTGGTTTTTCTTTACCCATAGTAAGGCCTCCTTAATCTTTTAACTCTCTAATTATAACTTATCTTCAAAAAAATGCATTACGGTGCCTGGCACCTAAAGGAGAAATACGTTATTCTTATCACACTTGAAATGAGCAGGAGAAAACAATGATATCAACAGCAAAACTAGGCATCACTTTTGGAGCCAAAACTTTATTCGAAGACGTTAGTTTAAAATTCCATCCAGGCGAATGTTATGGCCTTATCGGCGCTAACGGCGCTGGTAAATCTACCTTTTTAAAGATTCTTTCAGGAGAAGTCGAATCAACTGAAGGCGAGGTAATATTAGAATCAGGCAAAACTATTTCGGTTCTAAGCCAGAACCAATTTGCTTTTGACGACTACAAAGTACTAGAAACAGTCATGATGGGACATAAACGAATTTATGAACTTTATAAAGAACGAATGGAACTTTACGCAAAACCTGAGCTCACCAACGAAGAAGGCGAAAGAGTAGGGAACCTTGAAGAAGAATTTGCAGAATTAGAAGGATACACCGCAGAAGCAGACGCAGGCTCCATGTTAAATGACCTTGGTATTTCAAACGAGATTCACGAAAAGAAAATGGGAGACCTAGAGTCAGGCGAAAAAGTAAGAGTACTATTAGCCCAAGCGCTTTTTGGTGACCCAGACGTTCTTCTACTCGATGAGCCTACTAACCAACTCGACTACCATTCTGTTCTTTGGCTAGAAAACTTTCTTATGAATTTTAAAAACACCGTTTTGGTAGTGTCTCATGACCGTCATTTTTTAAATAAAGTATGTACTCATATGGCCGATGTTGATTTCGGAGAAATTAAATTATTTCCAGGAAACTATGACTTTTGGAAAACCTCAAGCGAACTTGCCTTAAAACAACGCTCAGACAAAAACAAAAAAGACGAAAATAAAATTAAAGAACTAGAAGATTTCGTAAGACGATTTAGTGCCAATGCGTCTAAGTCAAAACAAGCCACCTCTAGAAAAAAGTTAATCGAAAAAATAAAGCCTGACGAATTACCTGTATCTCGTAGACGATCTCCATTTATTCAATTTAAGGGTAGTCGACCTTGTGGAAACAGCGTCCTAAAAGTGACTAATCTTAGCCATAAAGTAGACGGTGAGCTTGTGTTAAATAAAGTTACTTTTACAGTTGAAAAAGGGGACAAAATTGCATTAGTTGGCAAAAATAGTGTTTCAAAAACAACCTTATTACAAATTCTAGCAGGCGACTTAAGCCCAGACTCAGGAGAGATTCATTGGGGAGAAAGTATTACCCCCTCTTATTTTCCAAAAGACAATAGTAGTTTTTTTGAAAAAGAAGTTCCGCTCATCGAATGGTTAGGCGACTATGAAGAAACCGGCGACCAAGAAATTTTAAGAGGATTTTTAGGCCGTATGTTATTTTCTGGAGACGACGCATTTAAATCTGTTAATGTATTGTCCGGGGGAGAAAAAGCAAGAGCAATGTTTTCTAGAATGATGTTATTTGAAGGAAACTTTTTTATGTTTGACGAGCCTACTGACCATTTAGATCTAGAGTCTATTACGGCACTAAACGGGGCCTTTGAACAATGTAATGATTGTATGTTTTTTACTTCACATGACTTCGAGTTACTAGAAACAGTAGTCGATAGGATTATAGAAGTGAGTCCAAAAGGAATGATGGATAGAAAGTCAGCCTTTGGAGACTATATGCAGAGCGAGCAGATTCAAGAACTTCGTAGCAAACTATACTAAACTAATTTATTTAAGCGGAAGGGGGATTAAGTATACCTAGCATCTCTCTAGAGATTTGACCCCATCTTAATGTTTGGCGGAGATTAAGTTCTAATGTTTTCGTTGATGCCAACGATTAGGTTGTTTAGTTTCTGACGAAGAGCTACTCCGTTGAGAATTTCTAGAATTTCCAGAAGACCGTTGCCCGCCACCTTGTGAATTGCCAGTTGGTCTACTCTCAGATCGATTCCCGTCACTTCGATTCCCAGGCTGACCAGCTTGACCGTTAGGTCGACTTGTTCTTTGAGAGTTACCTTCAGAACGGTTATTTCCTCTAGAGTGGCCCCTATTGTTCGAATTACCCCGAGATCTGTTTCCACCAGGGCGGTTGTTTTTTTGCCATTTAGAACTATTAGGTCTGAAACTACTACGTCTATCAAGACTAGAGTCAGGAAGATTTTTAGTAGGACTAAACCCTTGAATAACTTTACGAGGTAAAATTTGTTGAATAAGACGCTCAAGGTCTGATAATTGTTTGAATTCTTCACTAGACACTAAAGAAAAGGCTTTTCCAGTCATTCCAGCACGCCCAGTACGGCCTATTCTATGCACATAGTCTTCGGGTACGTGAGGTAAGTCAAAGTTTACGACCAACGGCAGTTGTTCAATGTCTATACCCCTTGCAGCGATGTCTGTGGCGACTAATATACGAACCTTACCATTTTTAAAGTCTTCAAGCGCCTTAGTTCTGGCTCCTTGAGTTTTATTACCATGAATAGCTGCCGACTTAATTTTTTCTCGTTTTAAGTCTCGAGTTAGTCTGTCAGCACCATGTTTAGTTCTACAAAAAACTAATACTTGCTCCCAGTCGTTGTTCTTAAGTAAATGAATTAAAAGAGGTCCTTTTTGATTTTTGTCTGCAGGATGAATAACTTGTTCAACCGTTTTAGCCGCCGCATTTTGAGGTGTAACAGAAATTTCAACAGGATTTCTCACTAAGCTGGTTGCAAGTCGTCTAATTTCTTTTGAAAAAGTAGCAGAAAACATAAGGGTTTGCTTACGAGCTGGTAATACAGCAATTATTTTCTTTATATCGTGAATAAATCCCATATCAAGCATTCTGTCGGCTTCGTCTAGTACTAAAATTTCTAATTCTTTAAAGTTTATTGCGCCCTGCTGATAAAGGTCTAAAAGACGTCCAGGAGTTGCTACAAGAATATCAACACCTTCTTTACACTTTCTAATTTGAGGGTTAAGTCTCACTCCACCAAAAACTTCGGCTGAGCGTAAATTTAAAAATTTGCCATAGTCTTTAACACTTTCTCCAATTTGAGCAGCAAGTTCCCGAGTAGGTGCCAAAATTAATACACGAGCCTGTTTTGTTGAAGCCGGCCGGCCTTTTGCGAGTAAGTCTAGAATAGGTAATGTAAATGCAGCTGTTTTACCCGTTCCTGTTTGAGCAGCAGCCATAATGTCTTTACCCTCAAGAACTATAGGAATAGCCTTGGCTTGAATAGATGTGGTGACTTTATAGCCCTTATAAGCAACTGCTTTTAATACCGGCTCAGATAATTCGAACTCGGTAAATAGTATTTCTTTGTCTTTTTTTTCTTTATTATTATCATTGTTATCAGTCATATTTGTACCTTGAGAGGCTTCTTCAGCCCATCGTTCCCTTATAGTTTTAGCAAATTTTAGTAGTCCCATTATACTTTAGTTATCGTTTAATACGACAAAAAGTTTCACTTATCTTTAAACGTAGGTGGCGATAGGGCCGGCTCACCTTCAGTAATCCCTCTAACTTCTGCAATTTTCCCAATGTTTTTACTGCCAGGTAAGTGACCACCCGTTCCTATTTTGGCACATTGGCCACCTTTAAAATGAAAGGCTTGAACCTTAGACAGTAAGTCTTCTTTATAACCAAACTTAGCGCTAGCCAACTCATAAAAATAGCGAAAATTTGAAGCCTGTTCTTCGGCTAACATACCTCCCTCATCCGAACAAATTCCGGTACCAGCTAACTCGGCACCTTTAGCCATAGACACTTTTGATTCTTCAGGCAACGCAACAAAGCTTATATCTGATACAAGTAATGGTATTATTTTTAAAACAAGGAGTTTTTTGGCTTCAGGACCTATGACTAATTCTGTGCCTACTACTACGTCTTCTAGTAATGGTTTTTATGCCATTTGTGCAGTCATAATTTGAATGTTATCCCAATGAGTTAGTTTATGTCTTGGCACACCCATGCGTGTCATGGCTCCATGGTGACCCAAACTTGAAAGCCCGTCTCTGGCTAGTTTCACATGTACAAAAATAATACTCGTCACCTTTAGTTAAACTTACTTTTGAAGGTCTATTTGCTGCAATATTTGGATTTGTCATGACCTCCCCTTTGTAATTAACCAACACCGATGACTCTTTTTGCTTTTAAAATCTTCATCAATTGTTTTATGGGTAATTTCTTCAATATCAACACCTTTAGACACTTGGTCTAAGTCCAGTTTAAACCCTCTAGAATTAGTACTAAAAATTAGTGTTCCTGACTTTGATAATAATTTTATACAAGATTTTATGAGATCGACATGCCCCTCGTCTACTGAAAATGTAGTTTTCATTTTTTTAGAATTACTAAAGGTTGGTGGGTCACATACAATTAAGTCGTACCTGTTTTTAGCGGCTTCTAATTTAATAAACGACAAACAATTATCAACCATAAAACGATGATTTCCTCGTTTGCTTAAGTTATTTAATTCTAAATTCTTCTCTGCCCACTTTGTATAACTACTATTTAAGTCAATTGTAGTTGTCGTTTTAGCACCGCCGTCAACGGCATAACATGTAAACGACCCGGTATAAGCAAATAAATTAAGAAACGATTTTCCTTTAGCCATTGACCTGCAAAGAGCTCGGGTTTTCCTGTGATCTAAAAAAAGGCCCGTATCTAAATAATCTGACAAGTTAACTTCAAATTTTAAGCCACCTTCAACTACCAGTTTAGTAGTGTTCTTTTTGGTGATCTTTTCGTACTGAGAATCGACACCCTTTTGACGGCGCCTCTCTTTGAGGTGTAGATTAGAATTTTCAATTTCAAGTGAGCTTAATACAGCAGAAATAACATCTTTTTTAAATTGTTTCTTTTGCTCATCGGTATCGTCTTTTTTTCGATCATACAACCAAACAACCGCATCACCGTTATACCAATCCACAATAAGAGGGTAGTCGGGTAAGTCTCGTTCATAAACACGAAAACACATGATGCTTTCTCGGTTAGCCCATTTTTTTAAATAAGAAAATCGTTTTTTAATTCGGTTTGATAGTTCTTCAGCGGCCATAAATAAGCTTAAGCGAAAAAGGTGCCTACAAAATAGGCTATCCCGGCAGCAGTGCCTCCAACAAGAATTGACTCAGAAATAGTCCATAGTTTGTTTCGTTTAGTTACCCAACCACTTAATAATCCTAAAGAGGCCAATGCAAAAAGTGTAGAAAAAATAGAGATAGTAAATGCCTGTCTAGGATCGGTACTAAAAAGATAAGGAATAATAGGGATAAATCCAAAAAAGCAAAATGACAGAAAGGTCATTAGTCCATTAACAAAGGGTTTAATAGCTTCGGTGCTTTGTAATTGCAACTCTTCAGTCATCATAAAGTCTAACCAATATTTTGGGTATTTTATGTATAATTTAGTCATAGCTTTAGCGTCTTCTTCACTTAAACCTTTTCTCATAAGTAAAAAAATAGTTTCTATTTCTTCTTGTTTAGGGTTGGTTTGAATCTCTTCCCATTCTTTGTCTTTATGAGCAAGATACATACTGTGTTCTGCTCTGAGTGAAATAAAGTTTCCAAGTCCCATCGCCATCCCGTCAGCAAATAGGTTTGCTAGTCCAAATAGTAATACGGTTAAAATACTTAACTGAATTGTGTTTTCAGCATTTAAATAGGCACCAGAAAACCCAGCTACCACAGCAAAGGTAGTTACAATGCCGTCAGTACCTCCGTAAACAATTTCTTTTACATAGTCTCCAAGTAAAGACATTTTATGTTCTTCGGCTATATGTTTGTTAAAAGCGGTTTCGTCGTAAGTCATAACTAAAAGTCTAACCTCCATTTAAATTTAACAGCTAGAAAACGTAGCGATAATGTAGCTAAGGAGGATACCACCATATTAATTTCAGGAGAAACTCCAAAAAAAGAATGTAAGATAAAGTACAAGCAAGCCCCAATAAAAACGGCTGAGGCATATAAACTTACCCCTCTATTAAAAATTTTTGGTGTTTCTAAACATAAAATATCGCAAAAAACACCACCAAAACAAGCTGTCATTGTAGAAAATATACCTACTATAATAATTGGGTAACCTAAAGAAATGGCCGTTTGGGCGGACGTAATAGCAAAAAACGAAATTCCTACTGAGTCAGGAATAAATAACCATTTTTCTTTAATATGGAATCCTTTAAACACAAAAGTAAAAAGGTAAGCAAACATAATGAACAGAAAAATAATAGCAGGATACTCTGGATGACTAATCCAATACACGGGTTGCACATCTAAAATAACGTCTCTTAATGTACCTCCACCAAAAGCAGTAACGCAGGCAATAACGTAAGTACCAACAGGATCAAAGTTTTTTCTTTTTGCTGCAATCATACCTGAAAGTGCAAAAGAAAATATAGCTGTGGTCTCTAAAATATAAAAAATATTATTTAATAGTAGTGGGTTCATAGTATCTATTATACCTAAAATGAAAAACTAATGAAATTTAATGTATACTGAAGCCTTAAACCATAATTATGTTAGACCTAATAATAAAAAAACCAAAGAACCTTAAAAACGATATCCTGTCAGGGATTACCGTAGCACTTGCCTTAGTACCAGAAGCAATTGCCTTTTCGTTTGTAGCACACGTTGACCCTAGAGTAGGTCTTTATGCCGCATTTATAATGGGTCTCATTACAGCTATTTTTGGGGGACGTCCCGGAATGATCTCAGGTGCTACTGGTGCCGTTGCTGTTATATTTGCCCCTTTAGTAATTGCTCAAACAGGCCTACATGGTCCAGATGTCGCACTAAACTACTTGTTTTTAGCCGTATGCCTAATGGGGATAATACAACTGTTATTTGGCATTTTTAAATTAGGGAAATTTATCCGACTCATCCCTCATTCCGTCATGCTAGGTTTTGTTAACGGCCTTGCCATTATCATTTTTAAAGCTCAGTTTTCTCAGTTTTACGTTGGAACAGGCGCCGACGCACATCTTATGTCAACACAACCCTTAGCCATCATGGGAACATTGATAGCCCTAACCATGGGCATTATTCATTTTCTACCAAAATTCACTAAGGCCGTTCCAGCAACTCTACTGGCAATAATTTCCGTTACAGGGATATCTATTTATTTAAAATCATTGGGCTTTGAAATTTATAACGTATTAGACTTCGTAAAAAATATGGATCCTACAAAAACCACCATCGCTGCATCGTTCCCTAGCTTTAACTTACCAACTATTTCTTTTGACGCGATTAAAGTGGTTCTCCCTTATGCCTTACTTGCAGCAGCCGTTGGACTGATAGAGTCGTTAATGACTTTAACGTTAGTTGATGAATTAACAGAAACTAGAGGGCGTGGAAACAAGGAAAGTATAGGGCAAGGGCTTGCTAATGTTATAAATGGCTTGTTTGGCGGAATGGGTGGATGCGCCATGATAGGGCAAAGCATGATCAATATAAGAGCAGGGGGACGAGGTCGACTTTCAGGACTTACCGCTGCATTGAGTTTACTTTCATTTTTTCTTTTTGGAGCACTTTTAATTGAAGCTATTCCGTTAGCGGCATTAGTTGGCGTGATGTTTATGGTGTCTATTGCCACGTTTGAATGGTCTAGTTTTAGACAATTAAGTCAAATTCCAAGAGCAGACGCCTTCATTATTTTTGTAGTATCAATTACAACGGTCCTTGTCGACTTAGCTGTTGCTGTATTTGTAGGTGTAATAATTTTAGCCTTAGTATTTGCTTGGGAGCAAGGTAAAAAAATTGAAGCTGAAACATCAACTGACAAAAAAGGGTATAAATATTATAAATTAAAAGGGGCCTTGTTTTTTGGTTCAGTAACATCGTTTAAAGACTTATTCAACATTAAAAAAGACCCATTAAATATAGTAATCGACTTTAAAACTGCAAGAGTGCATGACCATTCAGCGCTTGAAGCCATTAATAATATTGCTGAGAGATATGCTCAAAGTAAAAAGAAACTTCATTTACTCAATTTAAGTAAAGAATGTCAGGAACTTCTCGACAAAGCTGATAATATTGTCGAAGTCACAGTAATTGATAATTTAAAAAACTGGCATTTGGCTGACGACAGTTTAGGTTAGCTTCGAAGTTGCTTAGCCATAAGCAAATGAGGTGGCATTGAGTTTGTGACTTACTACTTACTTTTTACAGTAGTCAGGTGATATTTCCTGGGTTCCATTTTTATTTTATATCTGATGACAAAAAACTGGCAGGTCATGTTCTAGAAATTTCTATAAAAGACGCGATTGTTGAAATAGATAAGCTAAATTCAATTAAAGTTAGATTATTTAACTAGCTGTAATTCACAGACTATTTATGAAATTTGATGAAAAGTGTAATCTTGCTCAATTTGCATAAAATCTAGAATTTAATAATTAAATGAAATTTCATTATTGATAATATGATAGCTTATTAAGCTATATGATCTAAACTTGGATTAACTCCTGTATGAGTCTCACCTACAAGCTCCTCAAATTTGAAAAAATATTATTTATTCAGGAGTACTTGTCATGAAAAAAAATATCGCAACTATAGAGGTAGCAATTGCAGATATTGCTGTTACAGCACTCTTTGCTTCTGGTCTGGGTCAACTTTTTGGAGCAGGCGTAAGTGATGGCATACCAAACTTAACCGGTCACTATTCTGAAGAAGAAACAACCCAATTGGCAGATTGTGAAAATGCGGTAAAAAAATATTTTAAAGATACTTTTAACCATAAATGTTCTTCTTAAGAAGTTTGAGTTTAGTCATCAACCCCGTAGCGGTAGACTTAAAACGGAGCTGACGTGGCTTACGAATATCTCACGTGCTGCATTTAGTCCATTGAGCACGGTGGGTGCAGAAACCGCATTGTACTTGGCAGATAAGCTTAGTTTTCCAAAACCAGCTAAAAGGGTGTCTTATATGATAGGGGCTATAGGCAGGTCGTTACTTGATCTTGCTACGACTGTATACGTAAATCCTTTTATTGAAGTCTCTAGTTGCTTAGATAGTTCAGGGACAACTACATTTATCAATGATGCTTTATAGATACAAATAGCATCCAGTACGGATAGTTATATAGCCAAAAGTTTCTTTAACCAGGGCATAAACCAATCGTTGTTATTAGCATAATAATTCATTAAGGTAGCTCTAAGTGCTTGTTTTGACTTCCACCAGGACTCAACATTACTCAGTGAATTAACAAAGTCAGCTGCTTCTTTGGCGTCATCAAAAAATAATTGATCCTCTTTCAAGGTCTCAATTAAAGCACGCCCCTCGTCATTTAAATCACAAAAACTTTCTCTCCAAAAACATATAAAAGGAACGTTAGCTGACAGGCAAATTAACAAAGACGTCCCTAAGTGGTCCATAACACAAAGCTTAGAGTTGAAAAGAGCTTTATGAAGTGTAGTCCAGTCACCTTCCAGTAACGTTAAATCAGGGCAATTAGACCTAATATACTCGTTGTCTGAAAATCTATTTCGGCTATTTGGGTAGGCTCTATAAGCGACGGTCTTCAATCGTTCTTGTGATAATTGATTTAGAAACTTAAGTTTATCGTCTCTGTATTCAAGACATTTTTTGCCCTCAAAAAATGAAGGGATAAACCCATATAAGAGAGGGTTAATGTCAGTGCCAATAAAAATAACAGTGTTGTTTTTAAATTTATGACGGTTTTTAAACTGTTTCATATAAGGGGAGGGTAGCGCTATTTTATTGGCGTATTGGTCAGGTTTAGACGTCCATCCCCAAGTAATAAAATGATGGAATCTATATTCAAACAACTGTGGCTCCCAATGGCTTAAATGTAATCCGTAATTTCCACCATGTTGAGTCGTAATTAATATTTCACCTTGTGCTTTTGCATTGGCTAAGTAGAATTTCATTTGTTCAAAGGTAGACGAAACGGCCCCAAAAACGCGTAATTTCCCTTTTTTATAATTAATTTTTTCAGCTCTTTTTTGATAGTCCTCATAGTACCTTGTAAAAGACAGTGGGATAGATCTTTTTAGACATTCTGTAATTGTAGACCTTAGCGTTTCAGGGATAGAAAATTGATCATCTTTTGATACAAAAATAGGGTCATGACTAGGTGTGTCTACGGCTGGCTTTAAGGTTAATAGGAGTGACAACAATAGTTCAGCAATGGTAGACATTCCAGGAATCTTAATGCACCGTCGAGAGCGATGGTCTTGTATGCTTTCAAAGCCATTACTTACATCCACTAAAGGAGGACTAAATGGACTGACTTTTTCGTGTTTTATTTTATCAGAATAAGACCCTCGTAAGATTTCAGTAATTAAAAATTGATGAAAATTTGTGGATAGGTGCCCATGTCTTATGAAATAGTCGGTGTCTTTAAACTCCCAGTCTGAGTCTAGTTCAAGAAGAGTAACAGTCACTTTTTCTGGATACTCTTTAAAGTATTGTTCGAGTAATAAAAAGTAGTAGTAGGACGCGTTAACTACAAATCCAATCCAGGGTTTAAGTAAAATAGCCCAGAATTGGAAGGGGTGATTGGTCTTATGTTTTTGATTTAGCCAAGTGGCGATATCAGGTAAAAATACATGATCGATAAGAGAATTTAAGCCATCGTTCAGCTCAGCATTTTCTTGATGGGTTTTGTTTATAAATACCATTTTTTCAAGAATTTCTGGAGTAAGTAAGTTCTCTGAAGACAAAAAAGTCCATAAGCAAAGCGGGATTTCGGACGCTGGGTTTATTTTTTCTTTAATGGGTTCGAATAACAGTGTAGACATCTCATTATTATACCAGAGTAAGTATTTTCAAAGATATAATTAATGTTTTAAATACTGACTCAGGAAGTAACAAGCGATGATATACTATAAGAATGATTTTATTCTACACTACGGGATCAAAAAAAAATGGACTTGGACACCTTAGTAGAACTATTAGCCTGATTAAAGAAGTTTTAAGTCGTAATATTCCGTATCATTGCCTTGTTAATAACGACACCACAGCGACATCACTTTTAAGTAAACAAGAGATAAGATTTTCAATATTTAAATCTATAGAAACCCTAAAAGACCTTTCTCCAAGCCTAATTGTTTTTGATACCAAGCAGGACGTTGCAGAGCTAATAAAAGAAGCAAAAAAGAATAAGATCAAAACAATAATAATTGACTCGTTAGACAACAATAGACTAAACGCCGACTTAGTTATTTACCCAAACCCCCATTTTAATTTTAATGAGTTGGATTGGGCTAAAGCAAAAGGGGCGCGGTGCGGTGGTTCTGAATACACAATAATTAAACCGTCATTTATTAAGGAAAGAATAAAAGATAATTTAAAGTTAAATCGTCATAGAATTGTAATATCTATGGGCGGCTCAGACCCCAATAAGCTCACAGAATTAGTGATGGATGCCATTGCGAAAACAAATTATGAAGACATAGACGTGGTTGCCGGTCCGGCTTTTAATGGACTTAATGATATAAAAAAACTAGCAAAAAAATATCCAAAATTTACAGTTCACGACAATGTGTCAGACCTGAGTACTCTTTTTTCTGAAGCGGGCTGTGTGATAACTGGCTTAGGGATAAGTATTTACGAAGCGGCTATTTTGAAAGTACCCGTTATAGTGATCAGCAATTACGAGTCAGACCAAAATGACGAAGAGGCCTTAGACAATTTTAACGGTATTTTTCCTCTGGGCTTCTATAAACAAGTAGAACCTGATGACATAACAGACTCTCTACATGCAATATTTGACTCGATACAGTCTCATCAAGAATTAGCAGACGACGTTGGGCAAATAGTGGATACTAAAGGTGTGTCCAGAATCGTCGATTTATTCTAATTTATTCAATTTATTTATAAAGAAAACATATTGTCATTATTTTTGAAAAATATAGACATTTAATTGCGTATGGATCCTTTAAATAGGGTGGTTTTAAGGAATAAATTTAATTATAGTGAAATATATTTCATTAATTCCCGATATCTAAGTAACCTTATATAAGGAAAGGGGGTTCTGTCGCACAGCTTATCATTTTGTGATCAGCTATGTGACAGAACCTACAGGCGAATGGGTAAGTTATGACGATACCAATTCAATTAGAGAAAAAGTTAATTATATCCAAGATCAAAACCTTGGTGGCGCAATGATTTGGGAACTCACAGGAGACGATGAGAACCATACATTGTTGCAGCTTATACATTCAGAATTAAACGACTAACCTAAAAGGTGCCTCGCACCCGGTTTTATGATAAAGTTAATGACTATGAAAAACCCTCATCACAGAGATTTAGAAGACTATAAAATTGTAGAAGATAGCAACTGTGGATTTAGGCAACTGTCGCCTATTCCTAGCGAAGAAGAGCTCAAAGAACTTTATACCGAAGACTACTACCAAGACCATTATCCAGAATGGATTGAAAAATCATTAAAAGAAAAAGATTATTGGTTAATGATGTACGAAGACCGATTTGATGCACTTGAAAAAAGAACCGAAAAACGTCGGATTTTAGATATTGGAAGCTTCCTAGGGTTTTTTCTAGAAGTAGGCCAAAAAAGAGGCTGGGATTGTTTAGGCATTGAGCCCTCTACACCCGCAAGAGAAATAGCTATAAAAGCAGGGATCGATACAAAATCAGGTTTATTTGAAGACTATACTGTAGACGATATCGGAACGTTTGATGTCATTAACTTGGCCTTAACTTTAGAACATATTAGAGATCCTAAATTGACCATAGAACGCATTTATCAGTTCTTGAACCCAGGTGGATTAATAGTGATTGAGGTTCCAAACGATTTTAACCCACTACAAGAAGCCGCTCAAAAAGTGTTAGGTGTACACCAATACTGGCTGGCACCACCACATCACATTAACTATTTTAATTTCGACAATTTACCTAAGCTATTAAAAAATTGTGGGTTTGAAACAATTCATAAAATGGCAACTTTTCCGATGGAGCTCTTCTTAATGATGGGCGAAAACTACATCGGTAATAACGAAGTCGGCAGTAGTTGTCACTCTCGACGAATGACCTTTGAAAAAAATATGAACAAGGCCGGCTTAAACAACATGAGAGCCAAGCTTTACGACTTTTTTGCATCAGAAGGAATAGGTCGGGAGATGATTGTATTTGGAGAAAAAATTGACTAAGCCCTGTTTCTGGATAATTGGCGGTGGCTTGTTACAAGTACCATTAATAGACGAGGCAAAGGCTTTAGGTTACGACATCATTGTAAGTGATGGCAGTGAAAACTGTGTATGCAAACCTCTATCTACTCATTTCTTTCATATCGACATTTTTGACTACAATGCTCATATAGAATGCGCGGAAAAATTAGTTAAAAAAGGCATCATTATAGAAGGGGTACTAGCCGCTGGAATAGATGCTCCAGAAACAATGGCCAAAGTAGCTGAACATTTAAATTTACCCACAGTTTCTTCAGAAATTGCACATCTAGTAAACAACAAAGACAAGTTTAGAGAGAAGATGAAAGAGCTAGGAGTTCCTGTTCCACGGTTTGCCATCATAAATTCACAAAATGCAGATCAAATAGACGACATTCTTATTGATATTAAATATCCTCTAATTGTAAAAAACACCTCCAGTTCAGGAAGTAGGGGCACCAAACTATTTTTTACTCCAGACAATTATGGCGTTAAAGACATGGTGTCTGAAGCCATCTCGGTATCTCGTTCTGGTAACGCTCTTATTGAGTCACTTTGGGAAGGTACAGAACACACGGTTGAAACTATTTTTGATAGTAGCAGAAAATTCCATAGAGGCTTTATAACCGATCGTCAGTTTGATAATGCTGACGGATTTGCTCTTGAAACAGGCCTAGTGCATCCCACAACATTGTCAAAAGACATTCAAGACGACATGTATACGCTCGCAGAAGACCTCGCTAAAAAACTAGGTATTACAATCGGTGCTGCAAAATACGACATGATTCAAACCAAAGAAGGCCCACGAATAATTGAAATGACAGTGAGACTTTCAGGTGGCTTCGACTGCCAATATTTGGTTCCTGCAGCTACCGGAAAAAACCTCATGAAAGCGGCTATACTTACAGCCACCGGAAAATTATTTGACGACTATTTATTAAAAGACACAAAAAACAAAGTCGCGCTTTCAGAAAGTTTATGGCCAAGACCTGGAAAACTCACCGCTATAAACGGGTTAGACATTGCCAAGAAAATGCCAGGCTTTGAAAAAATATTTTTCAGGTACAAAGTCGGTGATACCGTAGCTCCATATATAGATTGTACAAAGCGTGTTTGTTTTATAATTGTTTCAGGAGATTCTTTAGAAGAAGCGACAGCCAATATGACCGCTATAAAAAATACAATTGAGTGTGTAACAGAGCAATGAAAAAACAATTACTAGTATATGGCGCCGGAGCTATTGGAAGAGGATACGTCCCATGGGTATTTCCACCAGACGAATTCGACTTAACTTATGTCGAAGAAAACGACTCCTTAAGAGAAAAGCTAAATAAACAAAAACAATTTACGTCCTATTGTACAAAAAACGGGGCGTACCAAAAATTAGTAGTCCCTATTTCTAATTGTATAAAGCCAGGAGACGAACTAAGTAGTATTAATAACTATATGGGAATAGTAACAGCGGTAGGTCCGAGGCAAGTATTGTCTTTAAAAGACAACTTTCAAAAAGCAGATTGCCCAATAGTGCTGTTCGAAAACGATTCCTCATTATCAGTTCAACTTAATCACCTTACGGGTAAATCTAATATCTATTTTGGTGTCCCAGATGTAATTACGTCTAATACCGCCCCTAAAGAATTATTAGACCAAGACGAACTGAGTATAGTCACCGAAGACGGTGTCTGCTTTATAGAAGAGGGTGCCAAGAGTTTAGGTGGAATAAACGACTATGTAAGTAAAGAAGAACTTCACAAGCAATGGATGGCAAAATTGTATATTCACAACACGCCTCATTGCATAGCTGCTTATTTAGGAGCACTCCAAGGAAAACAATACCTACACGAGGGGATGTCGAATCCAGCCATATATGCACTTGTTGAAGGCGCCATGAACGAAATGAGAGACATGGTCGTAAAAAAATATAACTTAGACCAAGAGTTTGTAGACTGGTATGCCAAAAAAGAATTAGGGCGATTTGCTAATGTAATTTTATATGACCCCATCATAAGAGTAGCTAGAGAACCCTTTAGAAAATTGGCATTAGACAATCGATTAATCGGAGCCGCACAATTAGCACTTAGTATGGGAATTGTTCCAGAGTTCTTAATAAAAGGAATACTCGCTGCCTTTTTATACAACAAAGAAAACGACGCTGACTTTAATATAACCACGTTAATGAACGCGCTTTCTCCAGATAACTTTTTGAAACTGATTATAAATTTAAGTACACACGACGCCTTATATAAATGTATTATGACAAGGTGGGACAATACATTAGACGAATTAAAAGGACTCCAAAATGACAACTAAACTAAGTAGACTAGAAATTGCAATTAAAGCCGCTGTAGATGCTGGGAATCTTTTAGTAAGTCACTATGGAAAAATTTCAAAACTTAAGCAAAAAGAATCGTTACGAGATGTGGTTACAGACATCGACAAATTGTCAGAGTCAGCTATTTTAACTGTACTAAATAAAAACGACCCAGACTTTGGAGTGCTCACAGAGGAAAGTGGGTTCGTAGGCCCAGAAACCGAGGACTTTTGGGTGGTAGACGCATTAGATGGAACGGTTAACTACATACATCAAGTACCATTGTTTTCAGTGTCAGTAGCCTTTTTTCAAGGTGGAAAACCAGTGATTGGCGCGGTATATAACCCGCTAGCAAAAGACCTTTATTATTCTGAACTTGGAAAAGGAAGTTTTAAGAATCAAATACAATTAAAGATAGAAGATACTCCCATTACAGAAAACTTAATGTCGATGGCATTTTCAGGAAAGTTATATAAACCAGAAGAACGACACAAAGAATTTGAATTATTTGGAAAGCTAAACGATAACTCGCAAGGCTGTTTAAGAACAGGGTCGGCGGCTATGAATTTAGCCTATGTCTCAGACGGTCACTTTGGTGCAGCTGTTGGAAAAGCGAGTAAGTTATGGGATATTGCCGCAGGCTTAGTACTTGCAGAGTCGGCTGGCGCTAAAGTTAATTATAAACTTATAGACAAAGAAAGACATTTGGTAGACTACATAGCGGCAACACCGCAGTGTTTCTCTGACATTATTAATACGGTTAAGCCAAGTTATCTTGAATTAGATATTTAAAGAGTTCGGTTTAGTTTAATTATTAAGGTCTTTCTCAAGCGACTTTTTATACCCTTCATTACGTTCATATTTTTTGTTTATCTCCAGTAGGCTTGGATGTGAGTCAAGATAGTCCAAAATAGAGTTAATATGACAATACTCAGTCCCTCCAAAAACTAGAGGTGCTAGCTTTTGCAGTACGTCAAAGTCTTCGATGGTATCAAGTGTTAGTCTAAGGTGCGACACATCTCTATTAAAAGAAACGTTCTTAATCTTAAACAGTTCAGGGTGACTATGTATATAAGGTGTAACATGTTCTTTTTCAGATGGCTTTGTGGCTTTTTCTTTTAACAGTTTAAGTGTTTCCATTGTGAAAATCTCAGCATCAAATCCATCAGGGTAGGTAGGGGTAATAGCATTAGCGGCATAGTCTAAATCATCTTCAAAAAAAGAAGAAACAAGGCGATCTATTACCTCATAATCCTGAATAGGACAGTCGCCTGTTAAACGTACAATATGAGTAGCCTTAACTAATTTAGCGGCTTCAAAGTATCGATCTAAAACATCTTCTTCAGACCCTCTAAAGCAAGCCACCTCAAGTTGTTTACATAATGATTCTATGGCGTTGTCGCTTTCAGATCTTGTAGTGGCAACAATAAACTGGTGAACTTTTTTTGAGGGAGCTACTCGTTGAAGCATTAACTCTAAAGCGCCTTTGCCATTAAATAAAGGTTTTAGTGCTTTTCCAGGAAGCCGAGACGATCCTTGTCGAGACTGAATAATGGCGACAATTTTAGTCATTGATGAAATCAAGGCGTAATCGATCACCCAACTCAAGGTCGGTGTTAACCGTTTTACCAAGAATAGCGTCATAATGTTTAGGATGAAGCCCCCAACTAGGTCGAACAGACTTAATGTTGTCTTCAGTGATTTTCTCACCTTTTTTAATTGGGCTACTCACATAAAGTGACCGTCTAGCTTTAAACTTTGTGTCAGGGTTCCCAGGAATCTCATAACTGACACGTCCAAGTGCTTTTTCAACATTTCGAACTTCTGAAATCATTTGTTTGAACTCGTGTTTGTCTAAAGAAAAAAATGAATCAACGGTGTCATCATCGGCGTGAGCTTTAAAATGTTTTTCAATAATAGTTGCGCCCAAAGCCACTGAGGCAAGTGGCACGCTATATCCCATCGTATGATCAGAAAGCCCAATGGGGCAATCAAGCTTTGAGGCCAAATCAGGAATCACATTTAAGTTCATATTTTCAAAAGGGGCAGGGTAGCTAGCGGTACATTTTAAAAAGGCATAGTCAGTACACCCATTTTCTTTTAATGTACTTAGACACAATTCAATATCTTTAAGCTCTGCAAGACCGGTAGATACAATGACGGGCTTACCCGTTTTTGCAACTTTTGCAATGAGTGGAATATCAGTAATTTCAGGAGATGCAACTTTATAAGCTGGACAGTTTAAGTCTTCTAAAAAATCTACAGCTGTTAAGTCGAATGGGGACGAAAAAATATGTATCCCAATTTTATTGGCTTCAGCAAATAAGTCGGCGTGCCATTCCCAAGGGGTAAAGGCTTCTTCGTATAAGGCAAACAAGTTTCCTTTGTAATGCCAAGGGTCGTCTTTAGCAATGGCAAAGTCTTTGTTATTAGAATTTAAAGTGATAGTGTCGGCACGATAGGTTTGAAGCTTTATGGCGTCTGCGCCTGCTTCTTTGGCGAGTCGAACAAGTTCAAGGGCTTTGTCTTTACTACCCCCATGATTTCCTGACATTTCGGCAATAAAATAAACAGGATGTCCGTTTCCTACGTCTTGTGAATTGATTTTTAGGGTGTGCATTAGTTAAGCCTCAAAAACCCAGTATTAGCAGGCTTACCAATTAGCTTGCTTTCCAAATTTCCCGCATCAAGTGCCGCTTTAATTTCAGAAAAAGCCCAGTTAACGGCTTCCAAATACTCACGAACATGTTCGGTTTTATGAGCAAACATAGCATAAAATAAGTTAGACGACAGAATCTTCTTCTCAATCATCAACTGAATAAAGTAGGCTTTAATATGAAGGTTTTTTTCATGTTTAAAAGCAAAGTGAGCCATTGGGTCAATTCCACTCAACGATATCTCTAACCCTACTTTGTCAGCGGCATCTTGCCATCCTTTTTTGACTGAACTGCCAATAGAAATTAAATGCTCGTGAACATTGTTTT
Source organism: Candidatus Marinamargulisbacteria bacterium SCGC AAA071-K20 (assembly GCA_003265975.1). GTDB lineage: Bacteria > Margulisbacteria > Marinamargulisbacteria > AAA071-K20 > AAA071-K20. Next base: position 13,961 of record QFBU01000004.1, on the reverse strand, counting down.
CTACATATTTTTTAATGGTAGCTAATGCAGCCACAAACCCAACGCGTTCGGTCCAATAGGTGCTACTTATAAAGCATTCTTTGGCAGCATCCATGACATGATTCTTTCCAATGATGGCACCAATTGGATGTCCATTACCAAGCGCTTTAGAAAACACAGCAATGTCTGGGTCATAACCCAAAAGTTTATGAGCACCACCCGGAGTGAGCCTAAATCCAGCAGAAATTTCGTCAATAATTACAACGCATCCTGTTGTTTCTTTAACTTTATTTATGGCCGCTTTAAAGGCAGCTGTGGGTTTGTCATTTCTAATAGGCTCCATCACAATAGCGGCCAAACGGTCACCATACTTTTTTGAAATAGCTTCTAATTCTTCGGGATTATTAAACGAAAAGGGAATTGACGTACCGGCTAATTCTTTAGGCACCCCTACAGGGTCAAGACCTGTTAAAAGATGGTCGTTTAATGTGTCAGAGCTTTCCAAGTTAGCCGCTAAATACCAGTCGTGCCAACCGTGGTAACCACAAAAAGCGATAACACTTCTACCGGTATGAGCGCGTGCAATCCGAGTTGCCACTACCATAGATTCTCCACCACAACGTGTAAATCGAGCACGGTCAGCCCAAGGGTGAAGCTCACAAAGTTTTTCTGCCAGCTCAACTTCTTCATAAGAATTTAATGAACAGCTGGATCCATTCTGTATAGCGTTAATTACAGCGGCATTAACGTCTGGGTCAGCATAGCCTAAAATATTGGCACCAATTCCTGAAATACTCATATCTAGATATTTATTATCGTCGAGGTCCCATACATAAGCACCTTCAGCTTTTTTAAAGTAACCAGGCCATACTCCGGCTGTAAATTGGTCGGGTCGTTTAGAAAGTAGCTGGGTAAAACCGGGTATAATTTGCTTTGCTTTTTCTTGAAGGTCTAAAGATTTTTTTATAGTCATAGCTCTATAATAATGTCTGTGTTATTTGAAGGCAAGATATAAAGCGGCTGTTTATGAAAACAAAAATTCTTACCAACAAGAAGGGTTAATAATCTCTATAGAAGACAAAGGGTGCAACACAGACTCAATTTCAGAGATCTGATCATGATTCAAGTTAGGTTGTTCTGAAAGTACAATATTGTCTTTAAGCTGATCCACACTTTCAATACCTAGTACAAGAGGAAATCCAAAGCTCTTAGCATATCTAAACGCTAAAATTTGAGGGGCCGTTTTAAAAGACTTACATAGATCGTGCCATACGGTAATCATTTGTTTTGCAGCAGGTACTTGTTTAATAACATCGACTTTACTCATCAATAAAAGTCCTTGTAAATAAACACTTCGAAAAAAACAAAGGATGGCGGCATCACGCGCTCTTTCTAAAAAATCACTTTCAACAAAACCAGGAGACCAGGCATTAAAAGGTAACTGGATGATATCAATCTCAGGAAACGAAAGTATCTCTTGTGCTTCTTCAGAGTCGTAGACCGACACTCCTATATGCTCAACTAATCCTTCCTCTTTTGCTTTTTTTAGACCAGCGCCCAGTCCGTCATTCCAATACTGCAGCCATTCTGAACGATGTAGCATCACGCCCCAAAGTTTTGATACACTTAAACGTGAACAAGACTCTTGAATCGAATTGAAAATCTCAGACGAATTCTTTGGATCTAGGTCAGGATGAAGTTTGGTAATAATAGTAGCTTTTGATGCATTGTTAATTAAAGATTTACCCAAGACTGTTTCGCTGTCACCATATGACTGAGCTGTATCAAACCATGTAAATCCCTTATTAATGGCATGGTTTACTAATTCCTGAGCTTCAATAGCCGTTGTTTTGCCAGACAAATTGGACACACCATAGTCCATTCCCAATTGAGCCGTGCCTATTACAAATCCTGGAATATTAGCGACAGACACAGTCTTTAAAAGCCTCAATTACACGGTCTTGATCGTGTTCGCTCATAAATGGATAGATAGGAATACTTAAGGCCATTTCATAATAGCGGTTTGTTTCAGGTAAAATAAGCCCTTCACACACATTCTGTTGATAATAAGGTTGGGTATGAATTGGAATGTAATGTACTTGTGTTCCAATCCCTTTTTCTCGTAACGTATGCATCATCTCAGCCCTAGTAATAGAGCAATCTTCAAAATTAATTCTAAGCACGTATAAATGATAACCCGAGGTTCTTTCTTGAGGAATAATTAAAGGATTGATTTGATCTACAGCTAGAAAGGCTTCGTCATAAAACTTAGCTACCTCTTGTCGAGAGGTAATAAAAGAGTCTAGTTTTTCAAGTTGAGTAATTCCCAACGCTGCCTGAATATCGGTCATTCGATAATTAAACCCAAGGTCTGTCATTTCGTAATACCATGGCCCAGGATTTTTACTTAGAATCGTTGGGTCCTTTGTAATACCATGTGATCTAAGCAAACAACATTTATCATAAAGGTCCTTATCATTAGTAGTAATCATTCCGCCTTCACCTGTAGTTATTGGCTTTACTGGATGAAAACTAAAAATAGTTATATCAGCATATTTACAATCGCCAACGACCGAGTCTTTATAAGTTGCACCTAAAGAGTGTGCTGCGTCTTGTACAACTCGCAAGCCTTTTTCTTTAGCAAGAGACTGTATGTCGTCTAAGTCAGCAGGACAACCAGAAAAATCTACAGGAGTAATTACCTTAGTCTTGTCAGTAATTGCAGCTTTAATAGCCTCTACAGAAATAAGTCCTGTACTAGACTCAATGTCAGCAAAAACAGGTTTAGCACCACAGTACAACGCAGCATTAGAGGTCGCTACAAATGAGTTAGATGAGGTAATTACTTCGTCGCCCTTAGACACCCCAAGTGCTAAATAAGCCAGGTGAAGCGCAGTCGTGCCATTAGACAGGGCAACGGCATACTTAGCACCCACTCTTTTAGCTACTTTTTCTTCAAACTCTTTTATAGCTGGGCCTTGAGTGATCCACGCGCTTTTAAGTGTTGAAATAACTTTATCTAAGTCGATTTTATCAATACATTGCTTGGAATAGGGGAGAAAGTCATCAGACATAATTTACTAGATAGTTTCTAGCATATTGTTGAGGTCAGTCGCATTTAAGAGTTCTACATCTTGATCACTTGAATACTCAAATCCGTCTTCAACAGATGATCCTTCATGTTTTTTAAACGTTCTAAAGTTAGAACGCGGTTGTATAATGTATCGTTTTTCCTGTTCAATAACGTCTCTAGCTTCGTCTCTCATGATCATTAATTCATGAATTTTCTCACCAGGACGAATCCCAATTATATCGTGCTTACAGTCAGGGCCAATAGCTTTGGCAAGGTCCATAATATTCATAGAAGGAAGTTTTGGTATGAAAATCTCTCCACCGCTCATGTCTTTAATACTCTCAAAAACAAAGTCAACAGCTTGAGGCAAGGTAATCCAAAAACGAGTCATTCTTGGATCAGTAATAGGTAAAACACCACTTTTCTTTTTCTTTAGGAAGAATGGAATAACCGATCCTCGACTACCCACAACATTGCCGTATCTTACTACACTAAATTTTGTAGGTGTGTCTGTGTTTACATAGTTGTTTGCAGCTAAAAATAATTTTTCTGCACAAAGTTTTGTGGCTCCGTATAAATTTACTGGGCTAACGGCTTTGTCGGTACTTAAGACCATAACATCTTTAACTTTATTGGTAATGGCCTCAGAAATGATGTTTTCAGAGCCAATAATATTTGTTTTTATGGCTTCAAATGGATTGTATTCAGACGCTTCCACTTGCTTCATAGCAGCAGTGTGAACAATAATATCAACCCCACAAAATGCACGGTTTAATCGTTCTTTGTCTCTAATATCTCCTAAAAAATATCGTACGCTTTCATGATGAGGAATTTCTTCTTGGAGCTCAAATTGTTTCAATTCATCTCTAGAAAAGATAATAAGTTTTTTGGGAGTGTAGTCCTTTAATACACGTCTAATAAACGCCTTACCAAAAGACCCTGTTCCACCTGTTACTAAAATGACTTTGTCGTTAAACATTTATCTATATCTCTTTTTTAGCATAACGTCTCTGATGCTTTTTTTACGAATAATTTTACACTTAATTAACTTTTCGATCGACAAGAGATATTTTTCGTCTTTTGGAGAATAGAAACTAATTGCAATCCCAGACTTACCAGCGCGGCCTGTTCGTCCAACACGATGAATATATTCTTCGGCATTATTAGGTAAGTCATAATTAACTACCAATTCAACATTCGGAATATCTATCCCTCTAGCAGCGACGTCACTTGCCAATAATACATTTAGTTTATTGGCCCTAAAGTCAGAAATTAATTGCTCACGAGTTTCTTGAGCGCGTTTTGAATGGATGCAGTCTACTCGTTTCAAACGTCTACGTCTTAAGCTTTTATTCACATTGTCTGTTTCTCTAATTGTATTAAAAAACACAATCATCTTGTCTCTATTTTGTGAAATAAGTTCTTCTAGTGCATGAAACTTTTCACGGTCACTAATTTCTACTAAAACATGCTCCACTGTTCCAGCAATACTCCCTGGATTTCCAATCTTAATTTCTTGATAGTCAGCCGCATACCTACTAGCCATTTTTTTAACTTCTGGAAACAAAGTAGCCGAATAGAGAAGTATTTGGTGATTTCCAGTAAGTTGGTTCTTAATTTTAATTAAGTCTTCTTCAAATCCCATGTCTAACATTCTGTCTGCTTCGTCGAGTACCACATATTGAGTATGCTCTAGCCAAATCATTCCGGTACCTAACATGTCTAATAAACGTCCAGGCGTAGCTACTAAAATATTAGGGTATGTTTTCAATATACGTTTCTGTTCAAACATATCAGTTCCACCAATAACAAGCCCAGGGTTTAAAAACTCATCTTTAAACAAATCAAGAACCTTTTTAGTTTGAATAGCAATTTCTCGTGTGGGACACAATATTAAAGCTTGGTCTATTTTTTTGTTATAAAATTGATGAATCATAGGCAGTAGAAACGAAAGTGTTTTTCCTGAACCTGTTTCAGAAGAGCAAAAAATATTTTTACCTTCCAAAGCAATGGGAATAGATTTTTCTTGTACTTTAGTAGCTTCAAAGAATTTGTTCTTATTAAGGTGAGCAATTAGTCGTGCGTCTAATCCAAGCTCAGTAAATGGTTTTCTAGGTTCTTTTTTTACAGTAGGGGGCGGCTTTTTTTGCTCGCTTTGACTGTTATCTCTTCTTCTTGAATAGTGCCTGTCTCTACTATGGCTTGTATTTTCTGTCCGAGGTTTATGACTTCTATACTGATCGCTTCTATCTTGACCTTTTGATTGTGCTTGGTTTTTTGACTGTGGTTTAGTCTTTTTCTTACCAAGAAATGATTTAATTTTTTTTATAAATGACACTAAGTACTCCTTAATTTATTTCACTATACCATTAATGGAGAAGTTGAGGCTATAAGAGAAACGATCAACCATATTGCAACGAGTAAAACCATGTGACAATTTCATTATTTAATAAATAGACTTCGCTCCTGGCCTCTTTCTTTAAAATTTCAAACCAATATCGTAAACTCCTCTTACTATGTGCATACTAGAAACAAAACGCTGTTTATTGAAAAAATTCACTAAAAACGATTTCGATCTACTCTTTTCTGTCCATGGATCTGAAGAGATTATGGCCCTAGTAGGTAAGGGTGCGCGGACAAAGGAAGAGGTTCAGGGCAACCTTAATAATATCGTTGCCCATCAAGAAAAATACGCTTTCAGCGCATGGGCTGTTTTTGACAAAGAAACAGGCCAATTTATTGGAAGAGCCGGGCTGGTTCATATGGGTACTCTGGTTGAAATGGTAATGATGGACAAGAAAAATGTACCCATAGAAGTAGGATATATGTTACATCCAGACTATTGGGGAAAAGGACTAGCGACAGAACTCTCAAATGCCATCATTAAATGGGGCTTTGAAAATACAGACCTTCAAGAAATTGTAGCAAAAACCGGTGTAGACAATAAAGTGTCACAAAGAGTAATTCAAAAAAACAACATGACTTTTAGACAAAATATAGAGATTGAAGGACGATCCGGCTTATTATTTTCAATTACTCGTCAAGAACATAACCAAACAAAGTAATTAAGTGTTATTGCATTTCTTAAAAATAACGACATTCGTATTTTTAAAAACAATTTTTGCCTTCCAATAATTTTCTAACCAATCAAAACTTTTTTCACTAAAAAAGCTCACGTGGGTACAGTCATTAATATAGCCCCATTTAGAAAAGTCTTCGGGTTGACGCTGGGTCATAATGGCAAGCATACCGTTTGGTTTTAAACAGTCCCAAACGATAGCTAATGTTTTTAATGGGGTGTATAAATGTTCCACAACTTCTGTAGCCGTAATAAAATCGTATTGATGAGTAAGTACCTTCTTTTCGGTAGCGTAAAAAGGGTCATATATAGACATACTATGTCCATGCTCTTCAAACATAAGGTGTAGTGTAGGCCCAGGTCCGCACCCAAAGTCTAAGCCCTTACTTTTTTTTGGAATCAGTTTAAGCATTGGCTCTAGAGTTTGGCTTAAGAATTGTCTATAATTACTATCAAATGGAGAGTTGATATGGATGTCATATCTAGCTTTTTCTTTAGCTTTATCTAGATGATACTGTGGATCTACAAAGACTAAGTCGCAGTTTGAACAGTTTAAATAAGAACGTTTAGAGTCTGAATAAAAAGAATTAGTTGAGATATCGCTCTCACATAAGGGACAATTTAACATTCCTAAAGTGTAACAATAGGGCTGTTAATATAAAACAGGTTTAACGAAACAAACAAAGGAACAAGAAATATTATTAAAAAAATAACATCAAAATGACTAATAGTCATCGTACTCGCCTTATTAAGTAGGGGTAAGTGCTTGTGGAATGAATGAAGAGTCAAGTACGTCACTCGCCGCTGAAGTATCGGAAAGAGTCTGTAGTGTCTCCTTTTTATCAAATTTATAAACATAGTAGAAAAGCAGATAAAAAAGCGCCTGTGCTTTTTAGGTATTGTAGATTTAAAGTACAACAATTTAGAGAATGACGGCTTAACGTATCCCACATAGCGCAACAAACTTGTGCCACAACTTTAATACTTATATAGTAATAAAATGTCTAATACACAATTATTTCCAGAGCTTGAAACACCACAATCAGTGGCTAACGAACACGCGAAAAAATCAGCCCCCTTGTCCTATCAATTATCACCCAAAACCTTTGACGACTATCAAGGGCAACAGCATTTAATTGCACCAGGTAAACCCTTAAGAGTTTGGATAGAACAAGACAAATTAAATTCAACAATATTATGGGGTCCTCCTGGCGTTGGCAAAACAGCCCTTGCTCGATTAATGGCATTAAATACAAGCGCCGACTTTGTTCCAATGAATGCCGTAATGGCGAAGGTTCAAGACATTAGAGAGGCCATAAAAAAAGGAAAAGCCAATCAAACCATTGGAAAGAAAACGATTGTATTTATTGACGAAATTCATCGATTTAACAAAGCACAGCAAGACGCCTTATTACCTGACCTAGAAAGAGGCGTTATTACTTTAGTAGGCGCGACTACTGAGAATCCATTTTTCTCGGTTAACCCAAGTATTCTTTCGAGAGTTCAGTTGTTCGAACTACAACCCTTAAACGAAAGCGATTTAAAAAATGTACTAGATCGTGCATTAAAAACAGAGGCTTTAAGTGAGCTAATTCCACTTGAACAAGAAATAGAATCATTAATTTTAAGACAATGCCATGGTGACGCTAGGCGCTTAATTAACCTTTTGGAGTCAGTAGCAATTACCACAGAAGCTTCTGGTGGAAAACTCTCAAAAGAAAACCTCAAAGAACTCATCCAACAAACAGGCACCCTACATAGCGACGACAGCCACTACGACATTACCTCTGCGTTTATAAAAAGTGTAAGAGGATCAGACGTCGACGCCTCACTCTATTGGTTAGCCCGACTATTAAAAGGGGGCGAAGACCCTAGATTTATTGCAAGGCGTTTACTGATATTGGCCTCAGAAGACATTGGTAATGCTCAAGCACAAGCTTTACCTATGGCCGCCGCCGCTCTTCAAACAGTACAATTTATAGGTATGCCAGAGTCTAAATATACACTGTCACAGGTCACTATTTACTTAGCTCAAGCTCCAAAAAGTAATGCCGCTACAGTAGCTATTACAAAAGCTCTAGCCTATATCGACGAAGGAAATATACACGCCGTACCCAATCATTTACGAGATAGCCATCACGCTGGACTTAAAAAAATTGGCCGAGGAGAGGGGTACAAATATCCTCATAATTACCTAGGTGCAAAAGTGGATCAAGAGTATTGGCCAGGAAAAACGACCTTCTACAGTGCCCTTCCAGGCAAGGACTAAAAAGTATCCAGATATAAATTGCATTCAAAAAAGAGAGGGTTTACATACGTGAAACTTCTGTTATAATCGCTCTCGGTACTTAAAATAACTATTTTAGGTACGAGAACAATTAAAGGAGATAAGTGAAAGAGATGTCTGAAAACAAAATATATGTAGGTAATTTACCTTATGAAACTACTGAAGAGGATTTGAAAAATGAATTTTCAACTTGTGGAGAAGTAGAAAGAGTTCAACTAATTATGGACCGTGAAACTGGACGTTCTAAAGGCTTCGCCTTTGTTACTTTTGGAGCTGGAGAAACTCTTGACTCAGCATTAGAAAAAAATGGAGCTGACATTCAAGGTCGTTCTATGAGAGTTAATGTCGCTCAAGACAAGCCTAGATAATTACCCCCAATTATTTAATAATTAAGCAATGGATGTAGATATGTTTTTATTTAAAGTATTTTTTAAATAGAGCATGTCTATTGTGCTTTTTACACTATGATTACAGTAAACAACTTAACATTGTCCTTTGCAGGACAAGACATACTTAACAACATTACATTTAACATTAACCAACGCGACAAAATTGGTTTAATTGGACGCAATGGTTCCGGGAAAACTACCCTATTCTCATTATTAACTAGAGAACTTGAACCTGACACAGGGCTAATATCAATTCCTAAGGGATATACCATTGGTATTGTAAAGCAGCACTTAGTATTTACAGAAAATACAGTGCTCGGAGAAGGGTGTTTAGGCCTTAGGCCAGACGACGAGTATAGTGAGTGGAAAGTTGAGAAACTTCTAACAGGGCTTGGATTTACAGACGAAGATATGTACAGAGATCCTGCCGAGTTTTCTGGTGGATACCAAATTCGCCTTAATTTAGTGAAGTGTCTCGCTTTTGAACCTGACATGCTACTTCTCGATGAACCTACAAACTACTTAGACATTGCCTCTGTGAGATGGTTGCAAAACTTTTTAAAAACATGGCCTGGCGAATTGATATTAATCTCACATGACCGTCATTTTATGGACAGTATCACAAATCACACCGTCGCTATTCACAGAAAAGACATTCGCAAAATGCGTGGGTCAACACTAGATATGTATAATAAGATTGATGAAGATGAAGAAATTCATGAAAAAACTAGACTAAATCAAGAAAAGAAAGACAAAAAAACACTCCAGTTTATTGACACTTATAGAGCAAAAGCCAATATGGCAAAGCTAGTACAGTCGAGAATTAAAGCCATGGGCCGTTCAGAAACTATAGACAAGCTAGACGATGTTCAGTCATTAGCCTTTTCGTTTAGAGAGGCCGACTTTCATGCCAAGACCTATCTAAAAGCTAAAGACTTACATTTTACTTACGAGGGTAAGGAAAAGGAAATAATAAAAGGATTTAGTATAAATATAGAAAAAGATGATTGTGTCTGTATTGTTGGTAAAAATGGAATTGGTAAATCAACATTATTAAAACTACTTTATAAAGCTTTGAAGCCAAATGCGGGTGAAGTGACCTATCACGATGCCACAAAAATTGGCTTTTTTGGACAAACAAATATTTCAACACTTACGCCAGACTATACTATCGAAGAGGAACTGCAGCACACTACAGGTACTGGGGACAGAGAAAAAGTAAGAAAGATTTGTGGCACCATGATGTTTTCTGGGGACCTAGCTAAAAAGAAAATTAATGTACTGTCTGGTGGAGAAAAAAGTAGAGTGCTTTTAGGTAGAATTTTATTAACGCCGTCTAACTTATTAATGTTAGATGAGCCTACGCATCATTTAGACATGGACTCTTGTGACGTATTGGTACAAGCCATTAAGCAATTTAAAGGGGCGTCAATAATAGTTACTCATAACGAGACTTTTCTACATTTACTAGCTAAAAAGTTAATTGTTTTTTCAGAAAAAGGTATTGAAACCTTTTACGGAACGTATCAAGAATATCTAGACCAAAGCAAGTTATAGGCAGGCTTATTTAGCTGGCCAGCTTAAAACAAACTACCGTTTCAACATGAATAGTATGAGTAAAGCAGTCAAAGGCTTTAACCGACTCAATAGTATATCCCGACTCAATTATAATTTTAGAATCTCTGCCTAAACTCTGAGGAGAACAAGAAATATAGACGATGGTGTCTATTTTCTTTTCAATTAATGAAGCTAAAACGTCTTTGTCGCAACCCTTTCGTGGCGGGTCAAGTACTACTACTTGAGGCGTATCCTGAGTCTGTCCTAGAAATTCTTTTACATCCTGAGAAACAAACGACACATTTTTACACTCATTATCTTTACTAGAAAGAGTCGCGTTTTTAATCGATTCCTTCACAAGTTCTACTCCAAGAGTCGTTGTAGAAAATTTAGCTAAATATTGAGTAAGTATCCCTATACCGCAATATAAGTCCCAAACAAGAGTAGGCTTTAGTGGTTTTATTAGTTCTCCAACATAGGTATAAATTGTTTCGGTCATTACTGGGTTATTTTGTACAAATGTATTTAGAGAGATTGGGTAATAGAGTCCTAGGCAAGTATCGCTAATCGTTTCTTTGCCGTAAAGTAAATTAGTTGTAGGGCCTAAAATGGTTTCGTTAGAGGTAGGGTTGATATTTAATAGAATGCTTTTTACATTGGCATTTGTTTTTATTGCAGAGACAAATGAGTTTTTTTCTCTGAACGTTGAGGATGAGACAATCAGTCCAACCATAATCTCATTTTTATTTGAATGACGGATCACCAGATGGGCTAAAGGTGTAGAGCTTGGTAATGTACTCATCCATTCCCTTAAACTAACAAGCACCTCATTAATATTTTCATTAACAATTAAGCAAGACTTCATATCAATAACTTCATTACTATTTGTCTTATTCAGACCACAGACAAAGCCATCTTTATTATTTTGGAAACTTAGTTGAATTTTATTTCTATAGTGGGTTTCATTTTCACTCTTGATGATCTCAATGGCAGTATCTTTTGGGAGTTGTTCTTTAAGTAAGTTTAATTTACGAGCTAACTGCCCGTCTATAGACAAATGTTGAATCTGACAGCCACCGCAACGAGAGGCTATTACACAAGGTGCTTTGACACGTTCAGGCGCCTCTTTAATAATTTTAATACACTTGCCAATCCCTTTTTTCTTCTCTAGTCGTATAAGTTTAAATCGAATTACTTCTCCCACAAGAACATTGGGGACAAGAATGGTTTTACCTTCAAGCGTAAGAGCGCCATTTCCAAAAGGAAGTACCTTTTCTACAGTTGCCGTATAGTGTTTGTTTTTATTTAGTATCATAGTGTTCCCTTATTTAAATAGTGCTCAACAAAGTTATGATACCAGCTGCAACCGTTTTAATCATTAAATTGTCCAAGACTTACATAGCGACAGGTAAATGGATAGGTTAATTATGTGGTAAACTTGGAAAAAATTAAAATTAATAATTTCTCTGAAATAAAGGTACTTAAGTAATTATAATGACAACTATAAATGAAATAAAAAAAATCGATATTGTAGTAATAGGTGGAGGGGCTGCTGGATTCTTTTCAGCAATCCAAGCAGCTGCTTTAGGCAAGTCTGTAGTCATACTAGAACAATATAAAAACGTATTAAGTAAGGTCAAGGTCTCTGGAGGCGGGCGTTGTAACGTTACTTACTCGTGTTTTGAGCCAAGAAGCTTAGCAGAACATTATCCTAGAGGCGGAAAGGCCTTAATCGGGGTATTTCATAAATTTCAGCCTGCAGATACTGTAAATTGGTTTGAAGAAAGAGGCGTTACTTTAAAAACAGAAGACGATGGCCGGCTTTTTCCAGACACTGATTCTTCTCAAACCATTATTGATTGTTTGATAAATGAAGCAAAAAAATTGGGTGTATCTATATTAACAAAGCGGTCAGTTGTTGATATTTCAAAAAAGTCAGACCGGTTCAATATAGAGTTAAACGACGGCTCGGGTTACGACTGCATGGGAGTAATCATCACTACTGGAAGTAGTAAAGTTGGATACGAATTTGCAAAAAACTTTGGTCATACAATTATAGACCCAGTGCCATCGCTTTTTACATTTAAGATAAATGATGAAAAATTACATGAACTAGCTGGGGTATCTGTAAAAGAAGTTGAAGTAAATATTGATGGAAAAAAACAGTTTACCCAAAAAGGACCTCTTCTTGTGACGCATTGGGGCTTGAGTGGACCTAGTGTCATCAAATTGTCAGCTTGGGCAGCCAGATATGCAGCAGAGCAAAAATACCAATTTGATGTGACTATAAATCTTCTCCCTAACTTAACTCAACCCAGTATAGGGAATGCCATAACAGAGTTTAAGAAAAATAATCCTTTAAAGCAGTGTGCACGCCAATCTCCTTTCTCTCAATTCTCTGCACGATTTTGGTTATATCTAGTTGAAAAAGTCGAAATCAAGCCTGATCAGCCCAACAAACACCTTACTGAAAAACAAATTCAAAGCTTAGTCGCCGTTATTAGTAAGTTAAGCTTTAAAGTAAGCGGTAAAAGCCCCTTCAAGGAAGAATTTGTAACAGCCGGTGGGGTTAGCTTAAATGAAATTGATTTCAAGACTATGGAAAGTAAACGTTGCAAAGGACTCTTTTTTGCAGGCGAGATTCTAGACATAGATGGAGTCACAGGTGGCTTTAATTTTCAAAATGCATGGAGTACAGGTTACATTGCAGGCTCCTCCGTATAGTCTACTTAAAACTGTCTAACGCATAATTTGTCTCAGTTTTCTAATACATAAAATATGAAAAGCAATTGCACTAGGGACTGACAGCAGTCCATGCAAAAAAACATTTATCAATAATCCAATGCCTAGGTCCTTCAAAAGTAAGTATCGACGGCGTTATTCCTGAGACTGAAAGTTTAAATAAAATGTCCGGAAAATCCTGAGTTAAATGGGGGTATTTGTATCGTGCTGTCGATCAATATGGGCACACTGTCGACTTTTTACTTCGCAAAAAACAGGATACCCAAGCCGCCAAACAATTTTTCAAAAAAGCGATCAAAAATAATGGCGTTCCTGATAAATTTAAATATAACTTGGTCTTTCACGTCTTCTTCTAAATACCCTAAAGTATCTAGGAATTTAGAGTTAAAACCTAGCAAATTACCTGTCTTATCTAATAAGCAACAAGGGTCTTCAGATATGTCAAAAAAGGTTGATAATATTCTTGATTGTTCATAGGTTTTTTATTGTAGCACTTGCAGTGCTCTTATCCTTTTATTTAGTCCGATAAAGACTTAATACTACCATTCCTGAGACGGCTAAAATCCCACCCAGTATTGTTGGAAAAGTAAGAGCTTCTTTTAAAACCACATAAGACACAAGTACAGCAAAAAAAGGAACTGTAAAAATGTAAGCTGAAGAAGTTTTAGCACCTTTTTTTTGAGTAAGATAAAAGAAACCTGTTGTAGAGACAATAGTTCCCAATAGTGAGAGATATAAAAGGGTCATATAAAAAGAGGGGGTCTGCTTAGAAATTGCCATGATTTCTTGTGGCGAAGACCCTATTAGCATAAATGGCATCACCAATAAAAATAGATAAAAAGTATAAGTAAAAGA
>QFBU01000039.1 GCA_003265975.1 Candidatus Marinamargulisbacteria bacterium SCGC AAA071-K20 | reverse complement strand
TAACTAAAGGTGACTCGGCGACAGTCATAGCGACTTCTTTTGCCTCTGTATAACTTTTAGCACCCTCTACAGTCACCTCAATTAGCTTTGAAGCACCTTCGCCGTCTACTACTATAAGTTTTGCAAGGTCAATACATACTTCCTTTAAAAGGGCTTTAAATTCACTTATCTCAGTATTATTCGATTCAGCAAATTTTTTTTCTCCAGTGGCAAAAGCAATAACCATATCTGAAGTAGAGGTATCTGTATCTACAGTAATAGAATTAAAAGAAATATTGACAGCTTCTTTTAAGCACTCTTGAAGTAATTTAGAATTTATATGAGCATTAGTTACTACATACGAGAGCATAGTAGCCATATTAGGTTTTATCATTCCCGACCCTTTAGCTATTCCGGCTATAGTTATGGTCTTTTTTCCCACTTTAGCTTGTTTAAATACTGTCTTTGAGAAGGTGTCTGTAGTCATAATACCTTCAGCTGCATTTTGACCTTCTTTTTTTAAAGGGGACTTCAAAAGAGAATTTATACCTTTTTCAACACGGTCAAAGGGCAATTGAACACCTATAATGCCTGTAGACGAAACGCCTACTTCTGACTTAGTAAGCCCGAGGGCTTTTGCTGTGAGTCTTGCCATTTTCTTATTATTTTCATCGCCTTCTTTACCTGTTCCCGTGTTTGCATTCCCAGAGTTGATAATCATGGCTTTAAGGATGTTGTTTTTGAGACACTTTCTTGTGTACTTAACAGATGAGGAACAAAATTTATTCTGAGTAAATACGCCTGCAGAAGCCACGGCATCAGGAACATAAATATAACTCAAGTCATAACGAGATTGTTTTATACCGGCGTGAATACTACCTGCATATACTCCCTCTAAATCTGTAATTGTTTGTATCATAAATAATGCCCTATGCTTGGAAGACCTTCTGATTCATCATAATGATACATTAAGTTCATATTTTGAATGGCCTGTCCGGCAGCACCTTTAATTAAATTGTCTATCACTGAAAATATCACTGTCTTTCCTTTTACTTGTGTAATGTGAATCATACAATTATTCGACCCTGATACATATTTAGTATTTGGGGACCTGTCTTTGTTTAAGATAATAAAAGGGCAGTTTTTATAATATGTTTGATACATTGCGATTATTTGCTCCGTAGATAGCCCCTTGTTGAGATCTATGTATAAAGAAGACAGAATGCCTCTATTCATAGGAACAAGGTGAGGTGAAAAAAATACTTTAGAACCCAATATTTGTTCAATTTCGGCTTCGTGTCGATGAGCTCCTGTAGAGTAGGCTGAAAACCCCTCAGAAACTTCACAAAAGAGAGTACTTACCTTAGCTCCTCTGCCAGCGCCAGAGGCTCCCGATTTTGAGTCAGCGATGATAGTTCCCTCTATTAATTTCTCTTTAAAAAGTGGATATAAACCTAAAATTACACTGGTGGCATAACAACCTGGGTTTGCAACACATTTTGCTTTTTTAATATCATTGGAAAAAAGTTCGGGTATTCCATACACAATTGACTTCATCAATAGTGGGTTTTGATGCGTTGTATTATAGTACTTTTCAAAGTTTTGAGAGCTATCTAATCTAAAGTCTGCAGAAAGGTCGATAATTCTCAAAGGAGATTCATACAACTCGTGCATATAAGCATGTGACTGGGCATGTGGAACAGCAAGAAACAGCAAGTCCACAGATGGCGGACTTGTAGCATTAAACACTTCTAAAGTGTGGTCTAGTTTTGATTTAAATTGTGGATACAAATCAGAAAATACAGATCCACTATTACTATTAGCGTAAAGGTGCTTGATTTGAACTTTTGGATGATCAAGTAATAGACGGCAAAGTTCTAGTCCTGTATAACCTGTTGCTCCAACTATGGCAACATTGATCATGATCGAACCTCTGGGTTTAGTCTCTAGCTTTTAAGCGATTGGCTTTAGCCCCAATACGATCACGAAGATAATATAGTTTTGCTCGCCTAACTTTACTACGTTTGATAGTAACAATTTCAGGAAGCAATGGTGAATGTAATAGGAATGATTTCTCTACTCCAACATTATCAATAACTTTTCTTATAGTAACGCTTTTTCTTGAAGACGATCCTTGAAGTTTAATTACAGTACCTTCAAATTTTTGAATTCTTTTTTTCTTACCTTCAATAATCACCTTAGATACTCTTACAGTATCTCCAACTTGAACACTAGGAACTGATCCTTTTTCTTGGTTTTTTTCAAATTCTATTATTTCTTTACTCATTTTGAACCTCCCCGTATCTATCACGTATCAAATTGGTTATTTCCGCTTTGTCGTTTCTAGTCAGGATATTTTTTATTATTAAATTCGGTCTCTTGAATAATGTACATTCAATAGCCTTATTTTGTTTAAAGTCAGCCACATTCTTGTGGTGACCGCTTCTGAGTATATCAGGAACTTTTAAATTATGTAACTCTACAGGTTGAGTGTATTGTGGGTGTTCTAAAAATCCTGATGATATAGAGTCGTTTTCTACACAATCAGGGTTACCCAAAACTCCAGGTAATTGGCGAATAATTGTTTCAGAAACAACCAAACCGGCTAATTCGCCTGAGTTTAAGATGAAATCACCAATACTTATCCTATTAATCTCAAATAAGTCATAAATTCTCTCATCAAAGCCTTCATAATAACCTAATAAAATAATTAAGCCTTTTTTTTGAGCTAAGTTCTTAGACATGTCCTGTGTAAACTGAGCGCCTTTGGGGCACATCGACAAAATGTCATATTCAGAATAGTTAGGAATAGACTTAATTGCGGTTTCAAGAACGTCTGCTCTTAAAAGCATGCCTTGCCTACCGCCAAAAGGGATATCGTCTACAGAATTATAGTTACCAATACCAAAATCACGCAGATTAATATAATCTAGCGTGATTTTTTTTGATTCACATGCTCTTTGGATTATACCTTTTTCAAAGTATGCTTTAACTTGTTCAGGAAAAAGAGTAACAAAAATGATTGAATTAAGCATTTCTATTACTCTGTTTAAATGATTTAGTTAAATTTAGCAGCCTGAATTTTTTGGATGAGGCCATCTTTAACGATCATCTCAAGACCACCTAACTTATCGTAAAGGTTGTCTCCAACTCCAACAGCTACAAATCCTTCAATCGTTCCTTGTGAGAACATTTCGCCATCTTTAAGCGTACCAATGGTTGCTTCTTGGCTTTTTGTAGCATTTAGCTCGTCTTGTAGACGAAGCTTGTCATCAGTAAACAATTTAAAGTTAGGATGAGCTTTATCAAGCCCCACTAATTTATCGTCGATCTCTTTCATTCGTTGATTAGACATTTTCACGGCCTGTTCTAACTCAAAATGTAAATATTGTTTAAACTTTTCAGTAACAATAGCCTTAATTGCCACACGTCTACTCAACGTGATTTGTTGCTTTGGTTTTTGTTTTTCTTGTTTATTACTCATTGTCTTGATCTTTCTTTGTTAAAATTTCTACAGTCACTTTTTTATCGTGTTTTGCTGCGGCAGCTTTTACAACAGTCCGGATTGCGTTTGCAATTCGACCTTCTTTACCAATCACTTTACCAACATCATCTGCTGATACACTGATTTCCAATATTACTATACTATCGCCTGCAGTTTCTTTAACCTCTACTTCTTCAGGGGTATCTACAAGTGCCTTTGCGATCATCTCTACTAATTCTTTCATATTGAACCTCCAACAAAGTTTATATTGAAAATAAGTCTAAATTATTCTTATTTAGCGTCTTTATCAACAGCAGCTACTTCAGGAGTTTTTTCCTCAGTGCTTGCTTTAGGACTTGACTCTTTTTTTGGAGTTTCTTCAACCTTAGGCGCTTCAGCTACTGGTTTTGGAGCTTCTGCTTCTTTAGCTGATTCATCAATTCCACCATTTTCAGCGATCTCTTTACGTTTTTTCTTTGAAAGCCCGATACTGCTAGATGTTTTTTTTGGTTTAGAAATAACACCCGAATTACCTAACAAACGTGCAACTGAATCAGATGGAATAGCTCCAACTGATAGCCAATACTTTACTCTATCTTCTTTACATTGAAACGCTACGGGGTCCTTTAAAGGGTCGTATGTTCCTAGTAATTCTAGAGATTTACCATCTCTTTGATTAGTGCTATGCGCAGCAACTAGTCTATAAAATGGTTTTTTCTTCTTACCAAATCTTTTTAATCTTAATTTAACAGCCAACTTTTACCTCCTACGAACAAAAAATACTTCGAAATTATACCCTAAGCTACACTCATGTACAACCGTACTGTGTGATTACTGATTTTTTTCTTGAAAATCTTTCATAAATGAAATTAAAGCATCGACGCTCTCTTCAGGCAAATTATTATAAATTGAGGCTCTTAATCCGCCCACAAGACGATGTCCCTTAAGGCCATTAAGCCCCTTAGCTTTACTTTCTGACACAAATGCTTTTTCAAGTGATTCATCGTCATTAATTCTAAAAACTACGTTCATATTTGAGCGAGAGTCTTTTTTAACTTTACATTGATAAAATTCACTATTATCAATAAAGTCATAAAGTTTTGCAGCTTTTTTCTCATTTTTTTCTTGGATAGCTGAAATCCCACCGTTGTCTTCTAACCACTCAAGTACTAGACCCATCATATAGATTGCAAAAGTAGGTGGTGTATTAAACATGGAGTCGTTTTTAACATGAGTATTATAGTTAAGGAATGTCGGTAAGGAGTCTTTTGACTTCTGAAGTAGGTCTTTTCGGACGATTACAATACCAACACCTGAAGGGCCAATATTTTTTTGAGCGCCTGCAAATATTAATCCAAATTTTGACACATCAATATTGCGAGACAAAATGTCTGAAGACATGTCGCATACCAAAGGGACGTCATTTGTATCAGGAAAGTTTTCCCACTGTGTTCCAGCGATTGTATTGTTAGAAGTAATGTATACATAGCTTGCGTTGGCATTTACATCTTCTGTTGTAAATTTAGGGATATATCTAAAGTTGTCAGCTTCTGAACTTAAACTACTATCACAACTGCCTTGTTTATTAATTTCTTTAATAGCCTTTGTAGTCCACGCACCGGTATTTATAGCTTGAACGGGTTTACCGTCTTCAAGAAAGTTCATAGGGATCATGCAAAACTGTAAACTTGCGCCACCTTGCATAAATAATATTTCGTAGTTTTCAGGAATATTCATTAATCGTCTTAGTCTGTCTCGAGCCCCAAAGATAACGGCTTCAAACGCGGCGCTACGGTGACTTATTTCCATGACACTTGCGCCTTCATCTTTAAAACAAGTCAGTTCTTTCTGCGCTGTTTCTAAAACCTCAAGCGGCAAAACTGCAGGTCCTGCACTAAAATTGTGTATTCTTTTTTCTGTAACTGCTGTATTACTCATAATTACATCTCCTAATTTATGTGATTTTTAGATTTTTATTTAACATCTACGACACGAATAGAATTGATGCCATTTGACTCACCAATTGGAATACCAGCAGTAACAACGACGGTATCTCCGGCTGACAAATAACCTTTCTTCTTAGCTTCTTTCACAGCGATTTTGATCATGTCAGTAAAAGTTTTGATACGGTTAAATGGTTTTGGCATAGTTAATGGAAAAACCCCACGATAAAGACACATTTGATTTCTAACGTGATCGACATCAGTTGGGGCAATAATTGGAAAGCTTGATTTTGCTTTAGATACTACTAGTGGAGTAGCCCCTGAACTGGTAAAAGAAATAATAGCATTTGCTTTGTTTGACTCAGCTACTTGATTTGCAGCATTACACAAAGACGTCTGTCTTGTGTCTTGTGTGAACATGTTTTTTGTTACGAACGTGTAATCTTTTCTAATTTCCATCTTGTGTTCTTCTGAGGCAGTACAAATATCCACCATAACCTTGACTACATTTCCAGGGTTAATGCCTACTGCCGTTTCTGCAGATAACATTACCGCGTCACAATTATCGTAAACAGCGTTTGCTACATCAGATACTTCTGCTCTTGTTGCGGTCTCTTGCAATATCATGCTCTCTAACATTTGAGTTGCCACAATTACAGGTTTGATTCGTTTATTTGATTCTCTAATAATTAACTTTTGAAGTCTTGGTACTTTTTCAACGCCAACTTCAACGCCTAAATCTCCACGAGCTACCATAATGGCGTCCGCTTCATCAATTATTGGAACTAATCGGTCTATAGCTTGTTGACGTTCAATTTTTGCAATAATTTTAATATGATCAGCTTTTAACTTTTTAAGTTCCAGCTTAATACGTTTGATATCATCCTCGTGACATACAAAAGACAATGCGAGGTAGTCTAATCCTAATTTATGACAATTTTTCACATCAAGCTGGTCTTTTTTTGTATACGGAGAAATAGACATTTTAGTTAACGGAAGATTTACACCTTTGTTATTACTTAATGTTCCGCCTCTAATTACGTCACATTTTACTTGTGTTCCTGATGTTTCTTTTACGGAAAGTTGAATTTTACCATCGTCTATATAAACTAAGTCTCCCTTAGAAACATCCTTTACTAGACCATCATAAGTAATAGAGGCTTTCTTGCTAGAACCTAAACATTCTTCAGCACTGAGAGAAAATGGTTGACCTTTGACGAGCTCTACTGAGTCTCCTTCAATTTTCCCAACTCTTATTTTTGGTCCTTGAAGGTCAAGAAGTATGCCAACGTACCTGTCTAATTTTTTTGATATTTTTCTGATTAATTTGATATTTTTTTTAAGTTGTTTTGGTTCGGCGTTATGACTCGCATTGAATCTAAAAACATCGACCCCTTCTAAAATAAGTTCTCTTAAAGTGTCTTCGTTAAGTGATGCAGGACCTAATGTGGCGATAATCTTTGTTTTTTTATCTTCTAAATTAGTTGTAAACATATTCAAGTATTATGACACAAGCCTTCTTAAAACGATAGACGTTAACTCGTAAAATTACTCAAAAAATGATTTCTAAAACCTCATGTGTTTTTGAATCCATCACATCCGACACCTTATTTTTAACTTGGTTGAGATCTGATATTTTACTGTAGTTAATACCAAATTGCTTACTGGCCTCTGAAAAGTTATAGTTATGTTTTGCATAAAAATAAGTATTAAAAAAATCTTCGTCTTTAGAAATATTTAATTGTTTAAAAAGGCCGCCGCCATAATTATTTAAGACAAATAGTTTAATTGGCTTCAATACAGACTTCAAAAATGCTAATGCGGTTAGATCATACATAAACGACAGGTCGCCAATAATGAGCACCAGATCTTTGTTTGTTTCATGCGCACACCCTATAGCTGTTGAAATTATGCCATCAATGCCGCTAGCTCCCCTATTTGAATAGACTTCAATACAGCCCAACTGATCTGAAACATTATTGACTAGGCGGATTGAAGAGCTGTTAGATGCAAATAATATATTTTTATCATTAAGATTTTTACAAATAGTAGCAACAACGTCTTTTTCCTTATTCCAAACGCCATTAGTTTCTTTGTTGAAAGGCTTTTTTTTTACTACATTTCTTGTCCACTCTTCTTCTAACTCAATTGTTACATCGGCCTGTGAAAGTAAGTCTAGTCTTGGGTCTATCCAAAAACAACCTTCTTTTGAGTGAGGGTTATATAAATTATGATAAAAGTGAATTTGAATTAGAGGTACTGAGCTTGATTCTAGCCACTTTAGTCCGCTTATCGACGATAATTTATCGCCAATTATGATAAGTAAATCTGGATTGAATGAGTCATCTTCAAAAAACTCATCCATCGAATAATTTATATTAGGATGATTGTAAAAGGAATGATGTGACAATGCATCTGCAAAAATTGGAATGGAGTGTGTTTCTGAAAATTTTAGAATTTTTTTAAAATCTTTCGGGCAAGGACATTTTCCTACAATTATGATTGGTTTTTTTGATTGATTACACATGGTCTCAAACTGTTTGTAATTAGGTTTATTAAGCACAAGAGGTTTTTTTTGACTACTTTTTCCAAAACTAATTTTACTAGATTGTTTTTTTAAATACTCTGAGAAATCTGTTTTTAACTCTGTGATAAGTGGTTTTGAAAAGGGGCAATTAATATGTACGGGCCCGCTTTGTAAAAGACTGGTGGTGATCGCTTTTTCTGTGGCGTCTTTCACATTATCTATAGAAATATCTAAAGATGGTAATGGCAAATGATGGAAATAATGTATAAATGATTTAAAAATATCATATTGATTAATGGTTTGGTTGGCACCTATTTCATGCGAACTGTCAGGTCTGTCAGCCGTAATTACTAAGAGTGGGATATTGTCGTGATACGCCTCGATTACAGCTGGAAGTAGATTAGCTACAGCCGTACCTGATGTAGTAATTATTATCGAAGGCCGTTTTGATAGTTTAGCTGCGCCTAGAGCAAAATAGGCTAGTGAGCGTTCGTCAAAATGAATGATTTTCTGAATGGATTTAAATTTGGATAAAGCCAGGATTAAAGGCGTAGATCTGGATCCGGGTCCGACACATGCTAGGTTAATATTATGTGCTATGCATGTTTGAAAAATTGCAGAGGCCCAGCAATCTTGAATGGTGTAAAACTGATTAGTCAAACAGGAGATCCCGAAGGAATTGAATTTTCAAATTTAGCTCTTCCCACTCTTTTGAAGCGTCTGACTCTGAAACAATTCCTGCTCCAGAAAATAGATGTACATGGTCGCCTTCAATTAAGGCAGACCTTATTGATACAGAAAACTGGCTTTTTTGCTTACTCATATAACCAAGGGCACCAGCAAATAAGCCTCTTGAGAATGGCTCTAACTCTTTTATTAATTGTTTCGCTTCTACTGTTGGTACTCCACCAATTGCAGGTGTAGGATGTAGTTTTTTTAGAATATCTAAGTCAGTAATACCAGGTTTTAATATCCCTTTAATATCACTATAGATATGTTGTAAATAATCATGTGAAATCACTTTGTTTTTAGGGTCAACGTCTAAATCAGAGCAAAGTAGCTTTAGCTGTGATTCAACCCATTTTTTACAAAACCATGTTCGTGTACTTCTTTAGGGTCCTTTAAGAGTTTATCTGTACTTTCTGACTCCTTTTTAGAGGTCCCTGCCAAAGCCATACTTTTAATTTTGTTTCTTTCTCTACTAAAAAGAATTTCTGGAGTTGAACCTATAAAAGTAGTTTTTTGATTAATTTTACGTAAAAAAGTCACACCCTTGGTTCTGTGACTTCTTAAGCTTTCTAAACCTCTGTAAACATCAACCTTTTTACTACACGTAATATCAACGCGCCTACTCAATACTACTTTTTCAACTGTTTTGTTTTTAATACACTCTTTTACCGTATCCACTTTTTGACGCCATTCCTCATTATTTGGGCAAGTTGACTCCGATTTTATTATACATATGTTGTCTGAAAAATGAGTTAATGTGTCTGAAAAAGTGATTGATTGTAATTTATCAAACAGGTTTTGAATGATTTGTTCTTTATTGCTTGACAGTTCAAAGTAGCAATTAAGTATTGTATTTTTTTCACTTTGATCAATTTGCAAGAATGGAATGTAAAAGAGGCTAGTTTCTTTACCCCAAACGGCGTCTTCTTTATTGTTGTCTAAACAAGTAATAGAAGCAATGTAAGTAATACCTTCTTGGGTATCGATTGTTTTACCCACAGAGCTCAACAGAGAGTTTTCTAATGAGTTAACTTTCATTTCTTTTAGCTTTCCTATACATGCTAATTGAGACTTATTTGTATGATCTTCGTAGTAAAACTGTGTAGACTCCTCTTGATTTTTTAGCCATCTTACTAAGTTTAACTTAGGCATTTCTAAACTTACTTTGTGGATTGTTGAATCTAAAGTTAACTGTGAAACGTTGTCCTTAATTTTTGCCACTAAATTATTTTTTATTTGTTCAGTTAGCCCAATAACAGGAGCTGTTTTAGCAGGCATTATTTTAGTCCTTCATAAAGGGTTGCCACCCCAAAAGTTAACGACGTTGATTTAACATCTTTGAATCCAATATTTTTCAAAGTATTCTCAAATTCTTTTCCCTGCGGAAACGTCTCAACTGTTTTGTTTAAATACGAATAGGCTTTGTGATGACCTGATACTATCGCACCTAAGTAAGGTAAAATAAATCTGAAATAGAATAAATAAAGCCATTTTAAAGGTCGAAATTTAGGAATTGAAAACTCTAGAATTAGCACTTTACCTTGAGGCTTACATACGCGATATAATTCAGAAATCCCTTTTTTGTAATCGGGTACATTTCTTATTCCAAATGAAATAGTTAGACTGTCTACAGAACTTTCTTCAAAAGGTAATTTTTGAGCATCTCCAACTTTAAAAGTAATATCATAAGTGTATTTTTTTAATTTCACTTTTGCTTTATCAAGCATACCTTCGGCTAAGTCGATACCTATGGCTGATGAAATGGTACCTTTATAATGCTTATGTAAAGAAAACAAGACATCTCCAGTTCCTGTTGCCACGTCAATAATTGACAAGTTATTTTTAACAGGAAGCGACTTAATTAAGACTTTACGCCAATACTTATCAATGCCCAGTGAAAGGACATGATTTAAGAAATCATACCTATGAGAAATCTCATTAAACATTTCCCAAGATTTATTTTTTGAAAATTCAACGGTTGCCATGACACCTATTATCCGTTCGAACTAGATGAACGTCAATATTCGTGTTATGTTTTTTTTATGGGAAAGTTGTTCAAAGACAAAAAAAACCTAGCGTTATTTTTTTCTATTAGTGTCGTTTTAGCGTTAGTTTGGATGTATGCTTTTACGGGTTCGCCTCGAGGAGTTTCTGAACCTGCCCAGCCTTCTGGGGATATTTTTATTTCTGGACAAACGGTATCAAACAAAAATCTTTCCTTAAGTGACTACCCTAACACCGTTATAATTATTGATTTTTGGGCAACATGGTGCCCTCCTTGTGTAGCTGAAATTCCACATTTTGTTGAATTACAAAATAAGTATGGATCTAAAGGACTGCAAATTATTGGGATTTCTCTAGATAAGGATATCTCATTAATCCCTCCTTTTATAAAAGATAAAAATATTAACTATCCGATTGTTTTGGGTACAACACTGTCTGAAAAAGGGTTTGGAAAAGTAACTAGTATTCCAACAACATTTATTTTAGATAGAAACCATAAAATCATAAAAAAGATAGTTGGATATAAACCTATTGAGTTTTTTGAGTCTATTATTAATCCACTTCTATAATGGGAGCTATTGGTCTTGAAAAACCCATTAAGCTTTTCATTGGTTTTATTTTTTCTGAAGACGTTATATTAAAAGATCTATTTTCTAAATTAGAAAGTAATTTTGGTCCTATAGAAAGTTATTCTGATCATTATGATTTTTCTCATACGCCCTATTACACCAAAGAAATGGGCCCGGCACTTAAAAAAGGATTTGTGGCTTTCTCACAATTAGCTAGTCCAGCTCAACTATCTCTCATTAAACTACATACCAATGATATTGAGGATTTTTATAAACACGAGGACAAACGTAAGGTTAATTTAGATCCTGGAATTATATCACTTCATAGTGTAGTATTGTTATCAACAAAAGATTTTTCGCATAGAATCCCTCTTGGTGAAGGGATATATGCGGAGTTAACATTGATGTTTAGTAAGAATTGCTTTAAAAGTGTCCCTTGGACTTACCCAGATTTTTCTGATGAGTCCTATCATGACTATTTTTTAAAGGTTAGAAAAGCATTTCAAATTCAACTAAAGGAGACACATGATACTTAATCTCTTAGTCATACTTTCAAGCTTAGTTCTGGCTAGCTTTGCCAACATGTTAATTTATCGTTTACCTCGGTCACTTTCTATTATAAAACCTAGGTCATTTTGTATAGACTGTAAAAAAAGCTTATCACCAACTCAACTAATCCCTTTATTTGGGTTTTTATATTCAAAAGGAAAGTGTCTTTTTTGCTCTAATTCTATTCCACTTAGATATCTTTTAGTTGAATTAATTGTTCCGCTTGGACTTTTTGGTATTTTTCATGTTTATGGTTTGAGTTTTTATAGTCTAAAATTGAGTGTGTTCTTTTATTTAAGTACAATCCTGTTTTTTACAGACTTAGATACTCAAATTTTACCAAATAGTATGACTTATCTTTTAACGAGTCTCGGCTTATTATTTTTTATGATTGAAGGACACGCTGTGATGTCCGTGATTGG
>QFBU01000038.1 GCA_003265975.1 Candidatus Marinamargulisbacteria bacterium SCGC AAA071-K20 | reverse complement strand
GGTATTGCGGTAAGGGTAGGGCATCATTGTGCTCAACCTATTATGGCTTTTTATAAAGTGCCTGCTACTATTCGTGTGTCTCTTAGTATGTATAACAATAAAGCAGATATAGACTCTTTAGTAATTGGTTTAGAGAAAGTAAAAGCGGTTTTACTATGAGTAGAATTCAAAAACTTTATGAATCAATGATTCTTGAACACAACAAAAATCCGCGTAATTTTAAAGAAATGATCGACTGTACCCATCAGTCGCACGGACATAACCCCCTTTGTGGAGACGATTACTTTGTATATATTAAGGTTAAAGATGACCGTTTAGAAGATATTTCTTTTCAGGGACAAGGCTGTGCTATTTCTAAATCTAGTGGGTCTTTGATGACTGAATTTTTAAAAGGTAAATCTTTAGATGAGTGTAAAGCTGTTAAAGATTTGTTTTTGAACTTAGTTACCAAAGAACTTACATTTGAGGATAAAGAGAAAATTGGAAAATTAAAAGTATTTGAGGGGGTAAAGCAGTTTCCCATTAGAGTTAAATGCGCTGCTTTAGTATGGAGAGCTTTAGAACAAGCCATGTCTGAGGGATCAGATACCATTAAAACTGAATAAAAAATTACATTTTGAGGAGAAAATTATGAAAAAAGAAATAGAATTGACGGCAATGCCTACACCAAATCCAAATTCAATAAAGTTTATGGTTGAAGCAACATTTTTAGAGAGCGGAAGTATTAACTTTGTATCCAAAGAGGATGCTAAAACATCTATACTACCTAAAGCCTTATTTGAAATTGAAGGTTTAGTGGGTGTTATGGTTGGAACAAATTTTGTTTCAATTACTAAAACAACTGAAGCCGGATGGGAAAATATTTTAGAAGAGGCTACGAATTTGATTAAAGAAAAAGCTTCTTTGGATGAACCTATCGTGGATCAGTCGTTAATTAAGAAAGCTCAAGATCAAGGACAGGAAGATAATGAGATTGTTAGAAAGATAAAGACCATACTTGATGATGAGATACGACCAGCTATTGCTATGGATGGTGGTGATTGTGAATTTATTAGCTTTGAAGACGGAATCGTTCAACTTCAACTTCAAGGTGCTTGTAGTAGTTGTCCTTCGGCCACAATGACTTTGAAAATGGGGATTGAAAGCCGTTTAAAAGAAGATATTCCAGAAGTTAAGGAAGTTGTTCAAGTAGTATAAGCTTTGTGATTTTTAGTTTTCATAAATCGTACAAAAGGGAAACTCTTTTAATAATATATTAAAGGAGCATTTTTATGACAGTTCCAGGACCTTAACCAAGACAAACAGGACACGCGACAAGCTTAAAGTGTGCTAGTGCCGCTATGTCGGCGTTTTTAGAAAAGAATCCTGAGGGCACTTTTATTCCTGTATACCCTGTCATTGATCAAAACATTGATGGAGTTGAGGGTGTTTTGTCCTTTAAAGGACAGCTAGAATTTATTTCTTGCGGTACCAAGATGGATAATACTAAAACGGTTGGTGAACTATCCTCATCTTTTTCAAGAGCTAATGATCATTTGATTTATAAATATGAATGAAATAAAGTTAATGTACAAATTCCTGATGCTACCCTTGAAACTAATGTTAGAGATTTAAAATCTTCAGTTTTTGATCAGTTACCAGATGAGATTAAAGAGCGTATTGGTGATAGTAGTACACTATAATTAATGCTAACAAATCCTGATACCGGGAAAATGACTGAATGTTTTGATGTGGTTGAATTAGGTGGGTATGGTTCTAGAATAAATAACTATAAAAATATTTTTATTAATATAGCCCGTTTTCATGGGTAGGTTTTGAGGGTATATGACGGTTTTTTTGCACCATAAATGACAGGGTGTCTAAATATACGTCTAGTAGCTCTAATGACTCAGTAATATCTTCTTTCGATGGAAACTATACATATGCTTCAAGTACTGACTCAACATCTGTGGTTACGTCTATCAATGATCGGCTTGGAGGGGCATTTACATCATCTTCAAGCAATATTTACCAGTTCTATAGAAGCAACATACGTAATGACATTTTCTCCTCTTGAAACTGGTGAGCCTACCATTTCTTTTAGGTACTTGAATAAGGCACTTTTATTTCCAGTAAAAACTTTACCATAACTGTTACAGAATTATCTTGTTTACTTTTTTTCCAATCTTTAGCCATTATATTTTATACCGTGTATTATGGGGCACTCAGATCTTTTTCTTAATTTATGGTGCTTTTCTATTAGTTACGTAATAAAATACGTGAATATGTAATTATATCTCAATATGTGTTATTCTTTAACTTTGTTTAAAATTTTTTTAGTTTATTATGGAGGGTAATATATGGATAAAATTTTATTGATTTTTGGACTTCTACTCGGCATATCTGTTCAAATCATGTCCCTAACGATTACGCCTAAGGCCGAAATGGGGTCTTTTGGGTTTAAATCAGGGTTTTTAAATAATCCAATCGGTATTTCTGTATTTAGGAGTTCTCTTTTTGTAGTGAATTCTCATAATCAACGAGTTTCGGTGTTCAATAATAAATTTAAATATCGATATAACTTTGATCAAATCAACGAGTCTGATGGATTGTTTAATGACTTGAGTTTTCCTACTCATATTGCGATTGGAGAAAGAGGGCTAATTTATCTTGTAGATTCTGACGAGTCTGTTGTTCACCAGTTTGATATTTTGGGGCGAGTTCAAAGAACTTTTGGAGGATTTGGTTCAAAGGGGCTTAAGTTTAATTCACCTTCAGGTATTGATGTTGATGATTTTGGTTTTGTGTATATTTGTGATACTGACAATAATCGAATTTTAAAAATTACCGAGACGGGTGACTTGGTCTTTAAAATATTGGAAAATGAGGGAAATCTTAAAAAGCCTGTAGATATACAGATGAACTTGCAATTAGACATTTTAGTATTAGATAGATTTGGGTTGAAGGTATTTACTGAGCTTGGAAAGTTTAAGACATTGAAAATTGCTATAAATGGCGCCAGTTCGTTTACTATGGATAATAAGGAGAATATTTACCTTACTCTTCCGGATGAAAATTTAGTTCGAGTTTATAATAAAAATGGGGATTACCTCACTCAAATAACCGAATTTGAGCATCCAATTGATTCCACCTTTCAGGACCCTTTCTTATATGTAACAGATTCTAAGAAAAATAAGGTGTTTAAATTTGAAATTAACTAAACTTTTATTGATTGTTTTGGTTTGTTGTTCAAACTCTATTCTGTGTAATGTGGACTATTTTCTGAATCCTAACCCTGTTGTTAAGGGGCAGATGATGTATTTGGCTGTTAAAGACGCCCCCAGTTATTCCCAAATGTGGTTGAAAGGTAACGATGGTGTCGAAATTGTTGAAATGCTTAAGGAAGGAGATGGCGTTTGGTATGCCGTAATTCCTGTAAACCGTAAAACAGCACTAGAAGGACATTTTTTAATCGAGGTGACTATAATGTTGAAAGATGGGGATGTTAATAGTCTTTCAATTCCTTATCAAGTTTTGAATAAGCCCATAAGTTTATTAGAGACAAATCGTTTAGATATTTTGAATGATTTAATTGCTGACCTTTCTGTTAAATTAACTACAGTTCAACGACTGTATGACGTACTTATACGTAAAGAAAATAAGTTGATTAAACTGGAGTTAAAGTCGATAAAGTCTCAAATAAATCCAGATCTAAAAAAAAGTGACGCTAGGTTATTTATGCAATTTTCGGAAAATCAACTTTCTAATATTCAGCAAAAAAAGATTGATTATGAAACCCTATATTCCCTACAAATAAAACAAAAGAAATTATTATCTCTTAGAAATAAACAACTTTATAAAGAAGGTCTAAAAATTAAAATAAATGATGATGAATTTAAGACCCTAAGAGAAAAACAACGTAGGCTTTCGTCCCTTACTAGGCTTTATTACAGAGAACTTAATTATATTGATATGACTATTAGAAGCTATTCTGACTTTAAAGTTCAATTAGAAAATGAAATTCAATGGTTAAAATCAGATTTGAATTCTGTAGAAACTCAATTAAGCAAATATGAAAAATCCACTTTTTTTGGTTCTCGTTTTTCTCATTTAAATAAGCGGGCCATTGAGGAAAATATCGATGTTCATATGGCTAATAGTCAACGTGTAGATGTCTATATTAAATTAAATAATGACGTTTTGAAACTATATAAAAAGCAATTAAAAGTGAGTGTGGATGTTTTAAATTTAAGGAATTTTAGAGATGACCTTAAACTGTAAAATAATATTTTTAGGAATTCTTCTTTTTTTTACTGGGTTGAATGCCTCTACATTCCGAATATCGGTTGCCCCAAACCCGGTTCAAGTTGGAGATAAATTGCGAATTACTTTATTTTCTGAGGGTGGAATGGAGGAGCCTACGTTGAAAATTTTTGATAAAACAATGTTGTTTTCTAGAGTTGGGGAAGATGTCTTTATGTCTTCTGTATCAGTTCCAGAAACTGCTTTAGAGGGTGAATATACTTTCTTTGTAACTATTCAGCTAAACAACCAAACTCATAAACTTCCGTATACTGTTCAAGTAATGACTCCTTTAAAAGTAGAGGCTTCAGGTAATTATGACGGCGCCGTTAACATTATAGAACAGTCCAAAATTAATTTTTTAAACATGAAAATTGACGAATTAGCAGTTCAAAATGCATTAAATGAAAAGGATAGGAAGTCTTTGGAGATTGAGATTGAGCGACTTAAAAAAGAAATGACCCAACTTTCAAATAAGGCAAATGAAAAAAATAAATTAGCAGAACAATCAAAAAAACTGCTTGCTTTAGAAAATAAATTAGCTAGTAATCTTGAAAAATTTGAAATTGATCAGAAACAGCTTCAGATTAAGCTAAGGGAACTTACTGTAAATCAAGAAGCCTATGATGAATTGAAAAAAATACTTGATGCGCAAAAAAAAGAACAATCTAAATTATCAATGAAATTGAGTGTTAAAGAGTCAACGTTAAGAAATAAGGAAGAAGCCGTTTTTCAAAAAGGCGAAAAAAACAGGATAGAAAAAGAATTGTTACATGCTCGTAAAGTGATTACTTCTGGTAGAGAGAGAGACATAAAAGACAAAGAAAATGAACTTATAAACTTAAAGAAAGCTATGATTGATCAACAAGTTCAAGTAGATAGAAAGGGACGGGTGTTAATTGAAAAGGAACAATTGTTGAATGATGAATTTGTATATATTCAAAATGAGAAGGCGCAGGTAACGACTGAAAAAGAAAAACTTCAAGATCAGATTTTAGATATATACGATAAGAAAGTGATCTTAGATAAGGACAAGTTGAGTTTACAGAAAGAATTGAAGCGGTTTAAGAAAAAGCAGAAGAAACAGACTAAAAGAGAATCAAAAATTACTGAATATGAAACCCGTATCCAGGACAAGTTAAATGTGGTATCAAAGCAAGAACAATTATTGTCTAGTACTGAAAAAAAGTATAGAAAGAAAGAAGAAAAAATGTTGATTATGGAGACCACATTATCAAAGAAAGTCAAACGACTGACTAAGCGTGAAGACAAGCTGAAGGACTCCAAAAAACTTATTGAGTCACAAAAAAAACAACTTCATTTTCAAATAAATAGGCTACAGCAGTTAGAAGAGCAACTTAAAGTCCAAGCAAAAAAACAGGATAAAAAATTTAAAAATGCCCAAGCGGGATATGACAAAAGTAAAAGTGAATTGGATAGTAAGATGCTTGAGTTTCAGGAAATGAAGGATTCTTTTTCTGATATTACAAAGCAATTACAAACCCAAGGAAAATTACAGAAAATTCAACAATTGAATGACTCAATTATGCAACAAGACATGCTGGTGTCTTCTACTAAACTTACAATTCATCGTAATCGCTTAATGAAGCAACTCGAGTTTATAAAATTTAAGTCAAGCCTTGAGGAAAAGTCCAATGACTCTTTAACTACTCAGAAAGAGGAACTTATTCATCTAATGCAGGATATATCTCTAGAGATTAAAAAAAAAATATGAAACCAGTTGATTACAAGTCAAAAGGAAAAAAAAGGAGGATAAAGGACCGATATTCTAAACTAAAAGAGCGGAATAACCCGAATCGATATTATTTAGTTGATAACGTTTACGTAATTGTAACACCACAACCTTTGAAGGAACGTGGTGACTATATGTTTTTAGTAAGCCTAGAAACACCAGTTGATAAAGTTAAGTTAACGTTTAATAAACGTACCTATGTCTTGAATAAGCTTTTAGGTTCAGCTTATATAGGTAAAATTGATATTGATACACTACCAAATAAGAAAAAAATACCTGTTTTATTGGAATTAGAAAAAGACAAAATAATATATTATAAAGTTTTTGAAGTGGCAATTAATGATAATGTAGAGGATTGGAAACCTTTTTTAGAGGAGCAATCCTCTGGTTTGAAATACTTTGACGTATATCCCAAGCAGTTTTCTAGATCTGTGAGCCAAAACTACAAAGACGTTCCCCAAAATTACTCTGAGCATAACCTCTTAAATACTAAAATTGCTGGAGTGACTAGTAATTTGAATATAAGAGGTGTGAAAAGTTTTACTTATCGATCTAAACTCGTAAAAGGCTCAAAGCCTGGTTCGGTTTCTGGTACAAAGCGGGACGAATTATTACTTGTTAATATCAATGGGAAAGCTGGTCCTGTAGAGGTAGAGGCTACTATCCAAGATTCTACACTAGATTTTGATAATACAAATAATAATAGTGTGAAGTTGTCTACTAGCATGTGGGATTTATTTTTTGGAGAATATGTTGCTAATTTAAATCGTTCTGAGTTGGCAGCTTTCTCTAAAAGATTGGATGGTGTGACTGTTATTTATAAAAAATCACCTTTTAGGGTAGAGGCTTTAACAAGTGTGTCTAAGGGGGTATCTACGTATGAGCAGCTGCACGGAAATAATAGTCAGGGGCCCTATTTTTTAAGACATGCTCCTGTTGTTATCTATTCCGAGAGTGTTAAGTTTAATGGTCATACTTTAGAGCGGCAACAAGACTACGAAATTGACTACGATTTAGGACAAATTATACTAAAAAAGCATTTTCTATTAAATACAGAACTCATTGAAGTAGATTATGAATTTTCAGAAAGCACGTTTAAACGAGCATTAACTGCAGTTGACCTTGAATATGTGTCTAGCGAAAATAGTAATATGTATGGTGTTACCATTCTTAATCAGAACGACTTAGTCGATGAGAATAGAGGTTCAGTTGTTTCTGGTTCAGATACAATTTCTCATTCAGTTATTGCTTTGCGATCAGATTATAAGTTTTCAGAGTCTGTATCAACTAAGCAAGAATTAGGTTTATCAAATAAACGTAATAAATTAAATCATAATACTTCTACTGGACTGGCATTCAAGGAAGGTTTTTCATATAAATCAGACCAAACAGTTGTAGCGGCTAATATTAAAAAAATTGGACCTTCTTACGAGACATTTGGTAACCCCTCACTTTATCCAGGTTTGCTAGGGTACGATTTTTCTTTTGAAACAAGCCCTAAAAAATCTACTACGCTTTATGGTGACCATGATTTTCGACGATATTTTCAAAACGAAGGGAACATTAATGAAGAACTACTTGATTTGGGACTTAGGTTAGGACCTGCGTCTTATAGATATTATAAGCGTTTTGATTCTGATCTTTCAGATACACAAAGTAAATATTCGCAACAAGTAGAACGTAATAACCTTGGCTATTTGAAGACACTAGGATTTGTTCAACTTAAACCTAGTGTAGAATATGAGCGAGTGACTTATACTTTTGAACCGGATTCAAATGAACGTAATAAGGCCTTGAAAATTGACACAATGGTTGTTGGTATTAATAAGTTTAATTTAACAACCCATACAGAATTGAAAAACAAATCATTAGATACTGGAGAAACTCAATTTAGAAACTCGTATGGATTTATTTCTAATATTGAACCTGTAAATAGGTATTCTTTTAATGGGGCGGCAGAGTATGTTCACGACAGCAAAGAGGGTAAGAGTGCGCTTTCTAGCATTGGATATAAATTTAGAATTTCAAGACGTTTTCAAACAAATGGAGATTATGAATTGGAGACGGTTAAAATGGATTTAAATAACGTTCCTTATCGAGTGATTAAGAGAAATGCAAACATAAAATTTAGAGTGCGACCTCGACGAAATTTAACCTTTAAATATCGTTTAAAACCTCAAAATGAAGAAATACTTGGCTCTAATTTACGATACAAAAATAAATTTACTCATCAATTGCAGATGGACACCATTTTATTTTCTAACGGAAGCTTGAATATCGCATACAAAAATACAAAAAAAAGCAGCTTAAAATTAAATTCACTTCCGTTAGTAGAAACTAGTAAATCTCAACGAAAAAATACTACTCTTTTGAATTATAATTTTGAGACAGAAAAGCAAAGTTCTTTTAGATATAATTTGGAATACGATACCGACTTTTCAACTGACTATAATCAGCCTTCGGAATTAAGTGATTATGAAAAGCTGACTTTATTACAAAGTTCTCATCAGTTTGGGTATTCTAAAACTATAAAATCAGATATTAAGATTGACTCTGATTTTCAACACAGTGAGACTAAAACTTTGCAAAAATATAATGATTTTGGAAATCAACATTTGTTGTCTGATTCCATTGAACTTAGTTCTGAATGGAAAACTACACCTAAGCTTAATACAAAACTTACTGGGGGCTCAACTTTACAACGTGAAAAAATTCAGGATTTAAATGACACTTTTTTACTTACACCTCGTGTTGATTTGTTTTATAGACCTAATCAAAATTGGCAATGGAATACTTATTTTGAATATACAAGATCGGTTAGTGGCGAAACACGAGAGAGTTATAAAGCGTCGCTTCGGTCTAGATATAATGTTCGTTTATTTAATTTATTAAATGCTAATTTAATTGCTCAACTAGATTTTGAAACTGAAAAAAGGCCTGTTTATTATGAGATTTGGGATTTTTTAGTGCAATTTAGTATTAATTTGTGAGGATGATATGAGACTAATAATTTTGATTTTATTGTTGATTTCTACTGCTTCTTTTTCTCAGAGTACAGAAAGCATTTTGGATGTTTTAGGGGGTATTAAAAACTCTCTAAATCATATTTCAGCATTTGAATCTACTGTTTATATCCATAAAGTGAGCCCAAGAAAAGTAACGAGCTTTAATTATTTATATAAGCAAGATGATAATGGAAATAAAGTTGCCCAGGTGAACGACGATATTAAGCAAGTGCATGTTAAAAATAAGTTTGGGTATTTCTTTGTTTTTAGGAATGAAGTTTTAAAACAAGAACGTGACTTTCCGTTTGAGGGGCCTACAGACTTTTTAGAACAAATGGACTTAGAAACAGCGACTTCAAATTTTAATTTTCAAGTTCACTCTGAAACGAATGACCATTTTGTTTTAAATTTGCAGCCCTTTATTCGAGGCGGTCAAAGTATTGATGAATTTTTTCAAAATACTATCACAACGTTGCGGTTAACACTCTCAAAGAACCCTCCTTTACTTAAAAAAGTTGAGTTGTTTAGAAACAATTCTATACGAGCATCTAGCTGGGTGATTTTTGATTATAGTTTTATAGATAATCATAAAAGTAAGGCCCAAACATTTAAGCACAAGCTTATCAAAGAAAAATTACCAGTACCGACTTATATTAAAAGTGTGACTATAGTAGAGAAGAACGACGACGTTCAGACACATATTAAAGAAACTCGTTTTACTGATGTAAATTTACGACCAACGTTTGGAGACGATGAATTTGATGAAGAAGCTTATTAATCATTTTTTACTAATTACTAGCTTTGTGTTTTTAGTTTGTTCTAGCAGTGTTTTTGCGGGACAGAACAATAATTCATCATTATTTAATGGAGGTTTAATCTTTCGACTGAACTCACAAGCTGGTCAAGAATACCGTTATTTCAATATTTTTAGAGATGAACTTAAGTCTAATTTTAAAGAAGATGATTCGCTTAGTTTTCCGTATAAAGAGCCAAAAATTACCAGTCCAAATTATGAGTTTGCTTCAATTTATTTGGAAGATGGAGAATTTGCATATGTAATTGATGAATCGGGCTGGATAAAAAGAACAGGGGAACAGTCAGATTTAAACGTAGGTAAAACGGTTAACTTACTTCAGCCTTTTGGTTTAATTGGGTCTAGAGTTGAGTTAATTAATACTAGTAATATTACCTTATTTTGGGAAGATACATCTAAAAATGTAGATATTGTTTTTCAGCAAGTTTTTCAACAAGCATCTGAGAATAGGTGGTCCTTGGTTTTAGATGACTTAGATCCTTCGCTTAGCTCAGCGAACGTACCTGTTGAAAAAACAACTAGTTTTGTTGTTAGAAAAGTTACTAAAAAAGGTCAGTTTATTGATAGTGATGGAGAGTCCTCATTTCAGTTACTTGGAAATACTGATTTTCAAAAAGTTGTTAGGTTGGACCTGATTCCTCCAAATTGGGTTGTAATTCCTAGTTTGAATCTTTTATCTAAAAATGGTCGAGATTACTATGTAACATCTATTA
This sequence comes from Candidatus Marinamargulisbacteria bacterium SCGC AAA071-K20, assembly GCA_003265975.1. Lineage (GTDB taxonomy): Bacteria > Margulisbacteria > Marinamargulisbacteria > AAA071-K20 > AAA071-K20. The sequence goes on along the minus strand of QFBU01000038.1, from coordinate 2,378 downwards.
ATATGAACGAAGCAAGTAATGTTATTTTTACCGTTTATGATGAATCGGGGGGGCTTTTTTATTCAGATGAAACTGCATTTCAAACCGAGGAAGTAATGCATTACTGGGCTACTACAAGTTCTCAAAATCTGTTAGTGGATGGTAAGTTTACATATGAATTAATTGCCAGTGACTTAGCGGGTAATGTTTCTTTGGGTGTCACAGTTAGCTTATTATTAGATCGTCAAGCCCCTCACTTATTGAGTTCTCTTAATTTTGACAATGGTCTGTTTTCCCCAAATGGAGATGGAATTAAAGACAGTTTAGCCGTTAATGTAACGGCAAATGAGTTGGTTAAATTTGAATTAGTCCTTTTGAGCACTCAAAACAATGAAATATTGAAACTTGAGAGTAATATGGCTACTTCTAACCAATTTCTTTTACACCAAGAGACTGTTTCTTTATTGGGAGATGGTACTTATGACGCTGTCTTAAAAGCAGTAGATCAAAAAGGTCTAAAAACGGTTTTACAGTTTCCTATTTCTATAGATCGTTATCCTCCAGATGTTTCTAATTTAGACCCTATTCAAGCAAATTCGTCTGTAATTAACTTGCTGTATTCTTTAACTAGTACTGAAGCGGGGTTATTGTCTGTGTATTTAGATGAATCGGTTTCTACATTTAACCTTTCTGATGGTATTTCGACTGTCCTTTTGAATTTATCAAACTTAGAAGAAGGTGAAGGGTGGGTTACCTTTTCAATGCAAGATGGTGCTGGAAATACTTCTGCGGTAACGGTAAATACATTTATTGACAGAACAGCTCCAGAAACTATTACTCTTTCTATTCCTCCAACTCTCAATTATGACTTTGAATCGTCGTTGTTTTATAGCGTAACTGATAATTTTTCTCAAAAGGTGTTGAGCTCTTTTTATTTAGATGTTGATGGAAATACTCATTTGTTAAATTCATCTATTGAGTCAACCGGGAACTTTTTACTTTCAAATTTAGTAAAAAGTAACTTTCCGTCACTAGAATCGGGTGAGTATACCGTTAGAGTTTTACTCGAAGATGTGTTGAAAAATCAAAGAGTAGTAACACAATCAACTATTATTCGATCGGCAGACCCAAGTTTTATTGTGTCTGAGCTTCCAAAATATTCATTCTTGGTGAATCCTGAAATTACTTTGTCTCTATTGATTCAACAAGGTCGTATTAACTATGCAAAAGACCTAGACGTGTCACTATGGAATATATCAAAACTTGGGGATGTTTATACTAGTGAAAATGTTAAATTAGGCGATATTTCATTTAAATGGGATGGTGAAATTAATGATGTTCTTACTTCATTTGGTTTATACGAACTAGAGTATTTAGTGACAGATATTTTTGGAAAACAGGTAAGCTTTAGGCAGCCTATTTATATCGATCATAAATTACCAGTTATTAAAAAGTTAGATCTCAAAAATGACCACTTTAACTATACCGATCCTTTACTTATAAGTTTTGAAGTTGAGGATGATAGTTTAGAGCTGGACCGTGCAGAACTTCATTATAAAGACAGGCTTTTACTCAATGAAGATTTTTCAAAAAATAATAGTTTGAACTTGGCTTTTGATGGGCTTTTGGAGTCTAGCCGGTTTGATGACGGTGAGCATGAGTTGTTTTTAAGTGTATATGACAGTGCGGGTAATACTACTACATCTTCGGTTGTTTTGACTGTTGATACGGCAACACCTAACTTTGATGGCTTGTCGATTAGTAATACTTTATTTTCTCCCGATGGAGATGGTGTCAGCGAAAATACTGTTTTTACAATAGAAAGTAATGAACCTGTTAAAGTTAAAATGCGTGTTAATACCCGCAGTTCAGAACGATTTAGAGTTATAGAAGATGACCAGTTTTCGACGTCTTTTCAATTAACTTGGGATGGTAAGTCAGACCAATTGTCAGTTATTGATGGGGAGTACGATGTTAGTGTTGAGATTGAAGATAGGGCTGGTAATGTCAGGTTGTCAGATGTACAGCAATTAGTTGTTCATAGAAACCGGGATGGGATTTCGAATGTGGCCATGTCATCAACCTTTATTCGATCTGAATCTAATTGGTCTTTAAGTTTTGATGTCTCTGATAAAGGTAGCATTTTTGGACGTGTTTTAACCGTTCAAGATGAACCTTTAGCAACCCTTAGTCCAATTTCAAATGTAGAAGTGGGGCAGAATAGTATTCATTGGAATGGTAAAAACGATCTTGGGCGAGTTGTTGCAGATGGTACTTATAAAATTGTCTTGGAGTACACAGATTTTAGAGGAATAAAGTCTAAAACGCCGCTTGAACTTTTAGTTGAAGTAGACAATACCAGTCCACTATTGAGTGAGTCTGGGTTTTCGTCTAATTCA
>QFBU01000037.1 GCA_003265975.1 Candidatus Marinamargulisbacteria bacterium SCGC AAA071-K20 | reverse complement strand
CACAAAGAGATCAGGTCTTGGGTGGTCAAACGTTCAAAGACATAATGGATAAACGTTCAGGCGGATAGGCACTTTCTCAACAGAGAGTATTTTTCTTTATGACCTTCAAACGGAAGAGATACGATGGAGTTGGGCTTAGACTTTTCTAGACGATTTCCTCTTAAATCAAAAAAATTTGTAACTTGAAAAGTCTGAGTGTCATGGCTCGGACTTACAAGTTCTAATTGATCGCCTACTTCAAAAGGGACTTTGTTTTCAATAATTAAAGCATCATTTAAGCAGTCTTTAACGGTTCCAATATAGTCAACGTCTTTTTCGTATTTGTCGAAATTATAACGAATTGACTCAGAAAAGGGGCGGTCTTCTAAGCCGCCTGTTGAAAAGCTTCTATTAGACACTTTTGAGAGCTCTAGTTGCCAAGTATTTATTTTTTCAGGATTGATTTCTTTTTTATTTACAATACAATCAAAACAATAATCAATGGCTTGTCTGTACACTTTGCTAATATTAGCTACATACATATTGGACTTCATTCGTCCTTCGACTTTTAAACTATCTACTCCCGAGATTATTAAGTCTGGTAACAAGTTAACCGCCATCAGGTCTTTGGCATTCATAATATGCTTTTGATCTACTTCTTCTTTGGTTTCTGGATCAAATAAATGATATTTATGTCTACAACTTTGCACACACCCACCTCTATTGGAGTCTCGCCCTGCGCTGTAGTTTGAGATAATACATTTTCCCGAATAACTAGCGCACATCGCCCCATGAACAAATACTTCTAGCTCAATGTCGGTATACGCTTTGATTTCTTTGCAGTCTTCTATACTAACCTCTCTTGCAAGAATGACTCGTTTCGCCCCCGCGTCTTTATACAGTTTAGTGGTGTACTTATTTGTGACACTGGCTTGAGTTGAAATATGAATAGGGATGTTTGTGTGAGCTTTGGCTAATTGCACAATTCCCATATCAGAAATTATTAAGCCATGAGGTTTTAGTTTATTTAATATTTTGAAATAAGGTAATAATTGATCGAGGTCTTGGTTATGGGCAAATCCATTTAATACTAAGTAAACTCGCTTATTAAGAGAGTTAGCAAAAGCGATGCCTTGTTCTAATTGGGTCTCTGAAAAATTGTCAGCATATTTTCTAAGTCCAAATACATGGCCACCAACATAAACGGCGTCTGCACCGTACAAAAGCGCAATTTTAAGTTTTTCTAGATTACCTGCTGGAGCAAGTAGCTCTGGTTTAGATAAGGTGTTCATGATGAAAAGTGTACTAGATTATCTGGCCGACCGAAAGGTGCCTAGATTTACTAACTGAAATATTTCTAGAAAATAAACGATAAATAAATTGGAAAACGTATATAAAAGGGAGATTTAAGTACTCGGGGAGGGTCTTTTGGATCTTCTAGGTCCCGTTCATCTTATTATTCAAGCGATTATTCTTCTGCAGCAGACTCATCTGGTTCTGGTAAATCAGCAGCAGCTCGTACAACTGCGGTCGAAGAAGCTGTGGCTTGACTGGGTGGACAGCGCAAGAACGTTCTTAAATGATTCTACTGATGTACTTGTTTCAGAAGACTTGAGGGCCGCCTTATTGCTAGATATCTCTGATCAGGATATTCGACCTAATATGGACGACTTATGTGATACCTTAATGAGTCCAGAATAAAAGGCAAGTTTAAGCGGAACCTAGTAAATTAAGCATGAAAAATTGACAGTGTGTATAAGTTGACTTCAATTCGAATTGTCTTAGTCTAAACCTATTAGAAATTTCATCTGATAGACGTTCTAAATTGGCGTCTTTTTTACTTGTAAAAAATGTTTCGTTTTTGAAAACTTCATTAAAAATATAAGACGTTTTATTTCCTGAAGACTTATTTAAACCAATACTAAATACATGTCCTTTCGTTGTTGAGTTTCCTTTAAGAATTACCATGACTTGATAAGTCCCGGGGGCTTATCGTTTAATGCCACCAATAAATCTTTACAACGTGATCCAATATCATCTCGACGGGTAAGTGGGCTAGGATCAGTTAATGCTTCTACAAATCCCTTTTCATTTAAAAAGCTTGAGTCAGTAAATGTCGACAATTTGTTTCGCAATTACTTTATAAAACAATGGTTGTCCTGTGACTATTATTTTTAGAGAATTTCATAATAATTAAAAGTTAGACCAGTGACTCAGGGCTTTTTTAGTTTGTATGCTTTCATTCACTCGAGAAATCAAGTCGTCGTTTTGTAATAAATTAAATTGACTTAGTATTGTGAATACTTGGTATTTAATGGAGTCTAGAACGAACCCTTTTTTCCCATTTAAGGCAGCCACGCCTTGTTCTAGTGAGTTTTCAATAGTTAGGTCTTTGTTGGCTTCGATCTTTTCAGACCGTTCTAAATTAAATTGTTCCGGAGCAAGATATGCTTCTAATACGTCATTATTTTTAATATTTACACTTGGTGCGCGTCGGTCTAGGCCAAGTTGTGGCGAACCTTCGGTTCCTCTTACAATTAAAGCGCCGTCCCATTTATTTAGATGTTGAAGTAGTTGAACTGTTTTTTCTTTATAGGCTGGATGGGTATAACCAGTGACAATAAGGTTTTTATGAGGAGAGTAGAGTGGTTGTAGAATTTTTTCCATGGTGGCAAGTAATGGCCGTTTTACCATATTTTTTCTAAGAGAGTTTAAGTCGTAAAGTTCAGAAAAACTAATCGACTGGTCTAGGTATCCCCAAGAAATATCTGTGTTCATTAAATCATTAGCAACTTCTATTGTAGATTTTAATGGATTTTTACCTGCAGCTTTTAAAAGCTGGTGGATAGTTTGTCCAAATTTGGGAGAGACTTGGTCTAAGCCATGAAGAATTGTAGAGAATCCAAGTGATCCAAGAAGGGCTGCAACAAAGGGAAGTAGTAGTAGGTGGCGGTTGAACCCGTCATATGGAGTTGCGATGTCTATGAGAAGTGGAGCGTCAACGGGGTGATGATTAGCGCGCTCAAAAAAGAGATCAAGACAGGCGGTGTTTTCGTCAAAGCTTTCTTCTTTTAGTCGCAGGGCTTCAAGCAAAATTGCTTTTTCAAGTTCTTTTTCTGACGGGTCTAAAATTAATAAAAAGGCTTTTTTTGCATCGTCATAACTTAGTGGGGAATTGGAGATTACTTGAAGTGCACAATTAAAAAGAGTAGATGATGTCGTTTGTAAATTTAAAAGCGGACTTAGTTGTTTGTCCAAAGTGTTAAGTGATTTTAAGTCTGAAAGTAATTTTTGTTCGTCGTCATTATTATCTAAACAAAGTAGAGCCGTTATTAAAGTGGCTTTTGTTGTAAGACTACAATCGTCATTAGATAAAAGAGCAATCGCTTGGGTACAATCACTATCGTTGAGTGATTTACTCATTGTTTTACCAATTCCCTTTTTTTTCAGAAGCTGAACTAGATTATCTTGATGGATAGTTGTCATTAAATGATTCTATCAGAAATAAGGAGAAGACCACTATTTCATTTCCTAGATCATGTATTATTTGATATAATTTTTTGAAATATAACCAAAAAGGGCAGGCATTATGATAAAAACAACCATTAAAGCATTTATTTGTATTTTGCTTTCACTCACACTTGTTTCTTGTGGCTCAAATATCTTTGAAGGTTTTGAAAACAAAGATGCAGCTAATGATCTCACCACAAAAATTGAAAACGCAAGCACGACTGCAGATTACGTAGAAATTATTTCGGATACTGAAAAAATAATAGCATCAGCAGACTCTAGTAATTCTGAAAAGCAGAATGCCTATTTTATTAAGGCAGAAGCAACCCTTGGTAAGGCTGAACTTTCAACCTTAGACTTATTTGCCGATATCGCAAGTGCCGCCACTGACGAAGACGCAGGTGCTTTAAATTTAATTGATATTGAAGGTAAATATGATGACTTACTTGCTGCTTCTCAAGCCATTGAAAATGCAGAAAGTGTAGACTCTACCAGTAATGTAAACGAAGATCAAAACTTGCTTAAAGGTGTTGTAAATACCTTACTAGTTGTTGATAGCATTAAAAAGGTATTTGAGGTAACTTCAGCTGGCGATCTAAGTCAAAAAGATACAACAGAGACCTATTGGGATAGTTTAGTTGGGATGGTAAAGCCAGCCGGTGAGTCTTCTCCAATTGTGTTGTCTGACTACTCTTCAAATGCGGATGAGGGATTTAAGGACTCAGCCTCATTAACCTCTGATCAACAAAAAGCGATTACAGATACCAATACCAACATCAAAGAAAGCGAAGCCCTTTACACCGTCGTAAAAGCCGGAGGGACGTATAACGGAGTTAGTTATGCCGGGGTTTCTGGGGATGATCAGCCCACTTCAGCTGAATTACTTACTATAGAAAGTCAGTTAGATACAATTTTTGCAGAGGACTAAATAAATGAAATTATATTACGTACCAATTATTTTAATAAGCTTATTCGTTTCATCTTTACACGCTGTTAGTATAGAAAATTACACTATCCAACAAAAAGCCATGGGTGGCGTAAGTGTTGCTACATTTACCCAACTTTCTCAATTTCAAAGCAATCCTGCAAAATTAGCCTTAATTGAAGGCGTTGACATTGATTTATTGCATCTCAATGTTGGGTTTAATAAAGAGCTTATTTCAAACTTATCAAAACTTTCAGATATCCAAAGTGAGACTGACGAAAGTAGACAAATTGAAATGTTAAAAGACTTAACACCACTAAAACTTGGTGGAAAAGTAAGGCTTACTCCTCTTGTTTCTTTTACTAAACAAAATATGGGTTTTTCTCACTTTACTAATGGGCAGATATCTGGAGCTCTAAAGCGTAAAAGTGCACCTGGTCTAGAACTTACTGGCGGTACAGAGTCTAATTTTGCTTTTGGATATGCACGACCTATAAAAATTAATAATAGAGTGGTTCTTTTAGGGGTATCTCCTAAATATGTTTCAAAGAAGATCATTTACGACAAAGTGTCTGGTGAAGATACTATCGAATGGACACAGTCGGAGTTACTTAGAATGATAAATGGTATAGATGAAGCTGATGTTGACTTGTATTCCCTTAGCGGATTTGGAATAGACACAGGTTTATTAATTCCTTTCGATAACAAAAAAGCTACCGGTATGATGGGACTTACAATCAAGAACTTAGTAAGTAGTTTAAGTGGGACTAAGGATCTTACAAATTCTTCTTCAGAAATTAAAACTAGAGATCCTTTAATTGCTGTTTTAGGAACTAGCTTTGAAACACAATTACCCGTTTTGAACAAAACAACGTTAGCTGCTGACTATAATTTAATTGACGACAATGGAAGCTTTTTTAAGAGACTTCACCTAGGTGCTGAAAAGAAGGTATCAGTTCTAGAATTTAGAGGTGGCGTTAATCAAGGGTACATCGTTGGCGGCTTAGGATTGAATCTTAAAATATTCACACTTAACTATGCATTTTTTGGAGAAGAGTTGGGTAACGACTTAGGGGAAACCCCATTATTAACTCATAATATTCATCTTGGTTTTTCTTTCTAGATTTTATTTAGTTACCTTTTCTTTATTTTTATTTGCTTCGAGTAGTATTTGTCATGAAAAGTTACTAAGAGTTGTTTCTCTTTCTCCTGTAAGTACCGAAATTGTTGCGACTCTAAATGGCTCTATTTTAGTTGGCGTAAGTAAATACTGTAACTACCCAAATAGTATTAACGCCTTACCCAAAGTGGGCGACCTTACTATAAACTACGAAAAAGTTCTTGCCTTAAATCCCGACAAAATAGTGGGTGTCGGTGTAAGCAAAATTGCTCAAGACAAGTTTAAGTCACTGGGTCTTTCCACCTTGTTTTTAGAGTCGCCTGAGTCACTCAAAGATATATTAAATACGATTGATAGAATTGGGACGTATGTTGGGGAGACTGAGTCTGCTAAAAATTTAATTAGTTCGATGAACGTGGCCTTGTTAAACTTCAAAAATACAAAACCAAAAGTAAAAAGAAAAGTAATTGTTGTTTTACAATATAATCCAATAATTGTAGCTGGTTCAAATGGATTTATATCTGAAATCTTAGAACTTAGTGGGGGAGTGTATCCTTTAAAATCTAGTAAGATTCAGTACCCAAGGGTACCGCTTGAGCGGGTTCTTGAAGCTGACCCAGAATTTATTATTTGTGGATATCCAAACCTGAAACATAACCTTTACTCTGACCGTGTTATATTAATGACTCAGGCAGGCCGTGACCGCCACATAATAAATTCGATAAATCCTGATTTGTTTCTAAGGCCAGGGCCTAGAATAATTAATGGGATAGAGGAACTGAGAAAAGTCATACAATGAGTAGAACCTATATATTTATACTTGGATTAGTTGTTTTGGGTTTAGCGACAATTTTAGGTGGCGTTTATTTTGGTGCTGTTTCTATAAATTATCAAGACATTTTTATTCCTGAATCACTAAGCCACACTATTGTTACCCAGTTAAGAGTTCCTCGCCTTATTAATGCCTTTATTGTGGGGGCTTGCTTAGCCTTTGCTGGCGCGTCATTTCAGGGGGTATTACAAAATCCGTTGGCAGATCCTTATATACTTGGCGTAAGTTCGGGGGCTGCTCTTGGTGCTTGCATTGCCATTTTATTTGGATTTGAAACAATGAATAGCTTTTATATACCAATAGCTGCAATTGTTGGGGCTGTGCTTACAATTTTGTTTGTGTACTTTATTGTACGATGTTCTGGCGCTGCCTCTATTACTCACTACATTCTTTCTGGCATTATTGTTAACTCGTTCTTTGCAGCAGTAATGCTTTTATTGTTTTATGTAAGTGACAAACAATTATCAAGTATGATGCATTGGTTAATGGGGGACCTTGGGAGTACAAATAATGACTGGGTATTTTTTTCTGGCTTAGTAATTATTCCAATGGTTATTTGGGTGGTTAGGCTTTCATATCAACTCACCATTATTTCTACAGGAGATAGTCACGCTCAGGCGTTAGGAATTAATGTTAAAAAATTAAGACGACAAATATTTATACTAGCGTCCTGTATGACTGGTATTGCCGTGGCCAACGCCGGAATGATCGGGTTTGTGGGCTTGGTAATTCCTCATATGGTGAGAGCCGTTAGTTCACAAGACTTTAGAGTATTATTGCCACTTTCTTTTTTTGCTGGCGGAATATTTTTGATGGGAGTGGATACTGTATCTCGAACCGTTTTAACAACCATTGAACTACCTATAGGCGTTGTTACTTCATTTATTGGAGCGCCATTCTTTTTATATTTATTAATAAGAGCATCAAAACAATGATTGAAAGTAAAAATATAACGGTGAAATTAAACGACGCCGTTATTATTAATGATGTTTCGTTTAAGATTGAAAAAGGGGGCTGCATTGGGATTATTGGGCCTAATGGGTCTGGTAAAACAACACTATTGAGAAGTCTTCTTGGACAGCTTAAGTTAAGTTCGGGAGACATTTTAATTGAAGGACATCCTATGTCTAGATTTAGTTTGAATCAATTAGCACAAAAAGTAGCATGGGTGTCTTCGGAGTTACATTGCATGTTTAATTATTCGGTATTAGATATTGTTAAAATGGGGCGATTTCCCTATCACAGAGGATTTTTTGATTCCTTGTCTGTTGATGACGCCGTACTAGAAAAGTTGTTAGAACTTACTGAATTAAGCCATCTTAAACATAAACCCTTTAACCAACTCTCCAGTGGAGAAAAACAGCGAGTACAATTGGCTAAGGCTTTAGCTCAAGAGCCCTCTATTCTCCTTCTAGATGAGCCTATTAGCCATTTAGACCTTAAGCATCAAGAAAACTTTTTAAATATTGTAAGACGTAAAAATAGAGATGAGGACTTAACTATACTTATGGTGTCTCATCATATTGAGGCTATAGCTAAGGTATGTTCAAGAGTGATATTCTTAAAAGAAGGAAGGCTTGTTAAAGAGGGTCTTACTAGTTTGGTTTTAAGTGACTCGAATATAAAAGGGTTGTTTGGACTTTAATTTCTTTTCTTATGATTATGTCTATGTCTAATATGTTTATTTGTACCCGTAGAGAAACTTGTTTTACAGAAATCTAAAATCAAAGTAACGGTAAATAAAAACATAAAGCTCGCTGCAATGCCTAGAAGTATTGCTTTTGGGTGTCTTTTTAAAGTTGTCCAATTAAATTTTATAAAACGGGTAGATTTTCCATTTTTAATAATTTCACCGTCAAATAATTCGCCTTGCCCTTCTTTAAATAAACCCTCATTGTAGATGCCCTCGTAGATTATGTCTTCAGACGTAATAGATTTGACAAAGCCATCAATCCAAAGGTTTGTATTCTCTTCAACATACACACCATTGAATTCGTATCCAGCCAGATTTCTCTAGTCCATTACGATTACAATCTAAGATTGACTAAGGTTCCCTCTCTTGCGTGGTGTACTGGAACCTTATATTCTATAGTCCATGTTAAAACCATCACTTGAATCGTTATTAAAAGAACGCATATTAGTATTAGACGGAGCCACTGGAACTGCTTTACAAGACATGAACCTAACCGCCGAAGACTTTGGCGGAGAAGATTTATATGGATGTAACGAAAACCTAGTTCTTTCTAAACCTGAAGCCATAGAAGCGGTCCACAATGCCTATCTTGAAGCGGGCGCTGACATTATAGAAACCAATACATTTGGTGGCGTGAATTTTGTATTAGCTGAATATGAACTTGAAGACAAAGTAGTAGAAATTAATACCGCTGCCGTAAGAATTGCACTTAAAGCTAGAGACAAATTCTCAAGTCCTGAAAAACCTCGATACGTTGCAGGCGCTATGGGTCCTACAACTAAAGCCTTAGCCGTTACCGGTGGAATAAGTTTTGACGATATGGCGGAGGCCTACTTTGAACAGGTCGCTTGTTTAATTAATGAAGGCGTCGATTTTCTCTTACTAGAAACAGCCATGGATACCTTAAATTTAAAGGCCGCTTATATTGGTATTTTAAAAGCATTTGAAACCACTGGAAAAGAAATACCTCTAGCAATATCTATAACAATTGAAACCATGGGAACAATGCTCGCAGGGCAAGCCGTTGAAGCATTATATGCCTCAATAGAACATATGAACCCCGTTTATATTGGCCTTAACTGTGCCACGGGACCTGACTTAATGCGTGACCATGTTAGGTCGCTTTCTGAAATTTCTCGCTTTCCAATATCAGTTGTACCCAATGCAGGTATTCCTGACCCTGATGGAAACTATCCTGAAGGACCTGAAGACTTAGCAGCATCTCTCAAAAAGTTTGTAGATGAAGGTTGGGTTAATATTTTAGGCGGATGTTGTGGAACTACACCTAAGCACATTAAGGAAGTTGCAAAAGTATGTGAAGCAGGAAAACGACGAGACTTTACACCAAAAAGAGAATGTAGAGTGTCTGGAATTGAGCCATTAATAATTGAAGACGTAGGACGCCCGTATATAGTAGGGGAGCGAACAAACGTTATTGGGTCTCGTGCCTTTAAACGATTAATTGAAGAAGAAAAATTCGACGAAGCCGCAGAGATTGCTAGAAAACAAGTAAAAGCTGGCGCTCATATTATTGATGTCTGTTTGTCGAATCCTGACAGAGACGAAGTGGCTGACACCATTGAGTTTTACAATAAAGTAAGCAAAATGGTGAAAGTGCCATTTATGGTGGACTCTCAAGACCCTGCTGTAGTTGAAGCTGCATTCAAGCTAATTCAAGGCAAATGCATTTTAAATTCAGTAAATTTAGAAGACGGCGAAAAAGCCTTTGAAGAACTTTTACCTCTAGTTAAAAAATACGGAGCGGCTGTAGTAGTCGGCTGTATTAGAGACGAAATGGCCGTAGAACCTGAAGAAAAACTAGACGTTGCTATTTACTCTCACAAATTAATTACAGAAAAATATGGGATCCCTGAAGAAGATATTATTTTTGATCCTTTGGTGTTTCCTTGTGGAACTGGTGACGAGAACTATTTTGGGTCGGGTTGGAAAACAATTGAAGGCGTGAAGTTAATTGATCAAAAACTGCCTAACTGTAAAACAACGCTTGGACTTTCAAATGTTTCATTTGGATTGCCTGGAGCTGGACGAGAAACGTTGAATTCAGTATTCCTACATCACTGTGTAAAAGCAGGGCTAGATTCAGCCATCATAAACTCAGAAAAAATTGTAAGATTCTCAGAAATTACAGAAGAAGAAATGAAACTATGTGACGATTTACTATGGTACAACTTAGAAGACGGTAACGACCCCATCGCGAATTTCACAGCTTATTTTAGAGATAAAAAAGTTGAAGCAAAAGTTGAAGTAGACCGGTCTACATTAACCATTGAGAAAAAATTAGAAATTAATATTGTTGGGGGAACTAAAGAATATTTGATTGAAAACTTAGACGAAGCCCTTAAAAAATGGGACCCACTTGGTGTTATTAATAATCCATTAATGGCTGGAATGGGAATAGTAGGAAAGCTATTTAACAATAACGAGTTAATCGTGGCCGAAGTGTTGCAGTCGGCGGAAGTTATGAAAACAGCGGTAAGTTACCTTGAAGACTTTATGGAAGCTGGTGACCAAACTCACCGGGGGGTAGTTATTCTGGCTACTGTTAAGGGCGATGTTCATGACATTGGTAAAAATCTCGTAGATATTATTTTAAGCAACAACGGATTCAAAGTAATTGACCTTGGAATAAAATGTATTTCAGAAACATTAATTGCAGCCATTAAAGAACATAAGCCCGATATGGTTGGCTTGTCTGGCTTATTAGTTAAGTCTGCCCAGCAAATGGTAGCAACAGCTTCTGACTTTAAAGCAAGCGGCATAAATATTCCTATTTTAGTTGGAGGGGCTGCCTTAACTGACAATTTTACGGCATCAAAAATTGCACTTGAATACGACGGCCCTGTTATTTATTGCAAAGACGCAATGACAGGTTTGGATGTAGCTAATAATTTAGTGGGAGATAATAAAGCGTCCTTTTTAGAAGATCATTCCAAAGCGCAAGAAAAAACTAGGTATGATTTGAAGAATAAGTCTAAAGAACCCAAGCGAAAAATTTTAGATCGTATTGTTTACAATCACGACGATATTAAGGCTGCTGCTCCTCATTATGACCCCATAATAATAGAAGAAAAATTTGAAACTATTTGGCCCTTTATCAATAAACAAATGTTGTATGGAACTCATTTAGGACTTAAAGGAAATATAAAAAACTTACTCAAAAGCCAAGACGAAAAAACTAAAAAAATAGTAGATATGGTTGAAAAAGTAAGGCAAGAAGTGATTGAGAAGAATTTAATTACAGCCAAATGTGTGGCTAGATATTTTAAAGTAAGATCAGAAAACGACGACTTAATTATTTTAGACAATAAAACAGAAGACGAAATTCAACGTTTTAGATTTCCTCGTCAAACTAGAGGGCATCAAATGTGCTTAACAGATTTTGTAAACCCGGGTGCCATCGACCATGTTGCCTTTTTTGTACTCACTTGTGGTAGCGGAATTGCAGAGCTTGGAAAACAAAGAATGGACGAAGGTAATTATTTTGAGTCTCATGGGTTTCAGGCTATAGCTTTAGAATGTGCTGAGGGCTTTGCCGAGTTTGTTCATCAAAAGTTGCGAGCTGAGTGGGGGATACCCGATTCTGAAGACGCTACTTTAGAAGACTTGTTTAAATTGCATTATACGGGGGCTAGGGTGTCGTTTGGGTATCCTGCTTGTCCTAGACTTGAAGACCAAGCGAAGCTTTGGGAAATTTTAAAGCCTACTGAAGCTATTGGGGTTGAACTTACAGAAGAATTTATGATGGTGCCTGAAGCGTCGGTTTCGGCGTTAGTGTTTCATCATCCACAGGCCGGTTATTTTCGGGTTAGTGAAGAGGAAATGGAAAACTTTAAGCCTCTATAAATATTTTTTTGGGTGTCCCTCAGGTGAGTTCAGGAGCCAGGCACCTTTGTGCTGAGAATGGTTTTTGGCGTCATCGTAATCAACTCATTCATCCCACTCTCCATCCCAGTCATCATCTGAATTTGCTTCCATCACAATAGGCTCTTCTCGTACCGCTTTTAAAACTGTGGGGGTGTAGGAAATAATAATTTCTTCTTCCAAGTTTCCACCTTTTTGATAAATTCTACTCAGAATTCGGATGAAAGGATCCCATCCTAATTTATCAAGATCCAAATTGTCTACTACATATAAAAGGTTTAAACAAACATCCTCATCACCTTCAGTTAAACTTATAAGAAGTTTTTCAAGCTGATCTTGGTCGTCTATTTTCCTAAGAAAATTAGCCACAGTTAAAGCTGTTTCTTTATTTCCTTTTAGAAGTTCTAGAAGAATATAGTTGATGTCTTCATAAGTTTCTGTGAAATAGTCTAGAAAAATAGCCGCTATTTTTTGTTTAAGGTCAGGGCTTTCTTTAGCTACTAAGGTGTTAATTAGTCTACATATCGATTTATAGTCAAAAATTTGGGGAGTTGTAAACTCTTTTTCTAATAAAGTGCCATGTCTACTCAACAAGTCTAATTGTACGGTTTCATTGTAGTCAAAGAAGGTATCAAAAAGTTTGAATATAGTGTCGTTTAGATCTGGGTTGTTTTCGTTTAGTAACGTTTGAATAAGGTCTTGGTTATTAAAGTAAAGCGTTTCTGAAAACACTGGGTCCATGTCCCTACTACTAATATTTAGTATTATTTTTACTCGATTTGAGACAGGGTAACTTGAAAGTTCATCTGAAAATGTATCTCTTATACTATCTTTAACATAAGGTGGCGCTTTGAATAATATTTTCTCAACTATAAGTGCTCTTATTGGTGTTTCTAAGCCTCTAATATCTTCTAAAAAGTGTTGAACTAGTACCTTTTTACTGTCTTCGTCTATCCTGACTTCTGGTTTTGAAAACTCTGAAATCAAATGTTTAAATTGTATGGGTTTTGCTGCTGGGCAAGTGAGTAAGTATGGGGTGAGTTTAATAATAAGTGTAATGTCTTGTTGTAGAAGTTTGTCACCGATAAGTTCAATAGCCCTCTGAAGTAGAGTAGCATTTTCAATTTTACTTAGACTTATCAAAAGTTCTGTTAGTTCATCTGAACTACAACTAGAAAGTACTGAAGAAAATTGGTCTAAACAAGCTTCAGGAGACGTTTTACTTAAAGTTAAAATAAGGGGTTTTGCTAACTCGGGGGAGGTGTCATTTAATTGAGTTAAATAGGTTTCAGTAAGTTCAAAAAGAATAGTTGTATTTTCTTCTGAATATGAGTCGAGCTCCCTTTGAATTAAGCTGATTTTTT
>QFBU01000036.1 GCA_003265975.1 Candidatus Marinamargulisbacteria bacterium SCGC AAA071-K20 | reverse complement strand
TCTCTGTAAAGAGGCATGATCAATTGTTTTGAACCCTCTGATCTTCAATATTTCTTCAATATCTCGATAGCTCAGATGGATAATTGTGATTTTTGACTAGGCTTTTCATTTTTTGACTTATCTTCATCTGACACCTCTATTTTGGTAGACTTTTATCAGTTTGTGCTTAGCTGTGCGACAGCGCCAGTTAGGCACTATATTTTCTAAAAAAACTGAATTCATAAACTTAAGGGATAAAGAAGCATAATCTTGTCAATTGGTGCAATTACTTGATAAAGTATAGTCCTACTAATTTTTTTTCAATTTCTCTTCGTGCCGAGGTGGTGGAATTGGTAGACACGACGGACTTAAAATCCGTTGGCCGTAACAGGCCGTGCCGGTTCAAGTCCGGCCCCCGGTACCACTTTAAATATCCAATCGTGCGTAAATTTTTAGGCTTAACTACACGTTTCGCTTTGCTGCACTCTCGGTAGTCTTCACCTAAAAATTTGCGTGCGCTTGGGGATTTATAACGCTGTCGCTTCGCTTGATACCTAGTTTTGAAGCATACCAATCTACATATTCTGTTAGCAAATAGGTTTTTGACCGGCCATAATCTCCGTTTTTTAAAATAACGGTTCTTCCTTTTTCATGCATTCCAAAAGATATATACACACAACTTCCGTACGACCTGGTAACTAATGGGAGGTCACATTCTTGAGCAGTAGAGTCAATTAGCTTCTTTAGTCCATCTCTTAAGCTATGAGCTTTTTTAAAAGCAGCGTCTCCATCAAGATCAACTAGTGCTTTGGCTATTGTTAAACTAAACTCTGTATTTAATTTTGCACTCAGATTTGAAAGAAAAAGGTCGATATTTCTTTTTGGGATATTATGTTCAGCATGCCTATCTGCTCGTACCGCAGCAAAATCGGCTACC
The DNA here is from genome assembly GCA_003265975.1 of Candidatus Marinamargulisbacteria bacterium SCGC AAA071-K20. Classification (GTDB taxonomy): domain Bacteria; phylum Margulisbacteria; class Marinamargulisbacteria; family AAA071-K20; genus AAA071-K20. The sequence goes on along the minus strand of QFBU01000036.1, from coordinate 13,055 downwards.
AAAACCAAAAGGTCCTTCCTTAGCAGTCCCTCTATGGCATCATTAATTTCTCTTGCATACGATTTGATATCCACTATCTCTGTGGCAGAGCCTGCAGGAACAGTTATTAATGTGGGTCTAACTTCAACACCCATAGAAGCACTTTTAGGCGAACGATCTCCACCTCTAAACGCTTCATCTCCTTTATCAGAATCAAAACTTGTACTTGCGGCTGTACTACCGCTCTCTGTACTAAATAATCGAATTCTCTCTGCCTGATCTCGTAACTGTAATGTGTGTTTTGTTGGAGAAACAGCGGCATCCCTAGACGGCGCCACCTTATCGTTTGTTCCAGTTTTTACATCTGATTTTATTGCTTGCTTCCTATTCATTCCCGAAAAAGAAAACCACGGGCCCATACCTATTGACATAAATATACCTCCTATAAAGTTTAGAGGCCCAAATATCCCCATACATTTCAAACTACTTACTTCAAGTTCTATGCCAATAATATATGCTATTTAATACATTTTAGTTCGTAAATCTTTTTATTTATTAACAAATTTGTTTACTTGAGTATATTTTAAGTAATATTTCGATCTCAATTCATTGACATTTTCACTTAAAATCACTACAATACTGAGCTGCCTCAGCGCCCAGGCTTGAGTGCAAAAAAGACTATAGATAAACATTTTTGAAAGGAGAAAATCATTATGAGTAATAAATCAAATTTACAGCCTCTAGCAGACCGTGTAATCGTTGAGCCTGAGACTGCTGAACAAACAACAAAATCGGGGATCGTTTTACCGGACACCGCACAAGAAAAACCACAAAGTGGAAAAGTTGTTGCTGTTGGACAAGGAAGAACATCTGACGAAGGAAAAACCATTCCTATGTCTGTTAAAGAAGGCGACACTGTAATTTATGCAAAATACGGTGGAACAGAAATTAAAATTGAAGGTAACGAATTCTTAATTATTAAAGAAAACGATATTTTAGCAATCAAAAAATAAAATTTATACAAAGGAGAATATTATGTCTGCAAAACAATTAAAATACTCAGACGAAGCATGGCGCGCTCTTGGTGAAGGTCTCAAGAAAGTATCTGACGCTGTGGGTTCAACTTTAGGTCCTAATGGAAATAACGTTGTTCTTGAAAAGAAATGGGGTAGCCCAACTATCACTAATGATGGTGTAACTATCGCTAAAGAAATCGAACTAGAAGATCCATTCGAAAATATGGGGGCTCAACTTTTAAAAGAAGTAGCTTCTAAAACGAATGATATTGCAGGAGACGGAACCACAACGGCCACTATTCTTGGATATGCAATCTTTAAAGAAGGACTTAAAAACGTAGTTGCAGGAGCTAATCCAATCAACTTACGTAAAGGAATTGAAAAAGCAGTTAAAGTTGTAGTTGACGGACTAAAAGCGTCAAGTAAACAAATTGAAACTAAAGAAGCTATTGCTCAAGTAGCTTCTATTTCAGCAAACAACGACGACGAAATTGGAGCACTTATAGCAGACGCTATGGAAAAAGTGGGCAAAGACGGAGTTATTACTGTTGAAGAATCAAAAGGAATCGAAACAGCTCTTGAAGTTGTTGAAGGAATGCAATTCGACAAAGGATTCGCTTCTCCTTATATGATTACTGACAAAGACAGAATGGAAGCATCATACGACGATCCTTTCATTTTAATTACTGACTCAAAAGTGTCTGCAATTAAAGACCTTTTACCAGTACTTGAAAAAGTTGTTCAAGCTAACAAAGCACTAGTAATTATCGCTGAAGACATTGAAGGGGAAGCATTAGCTACTCTAGTCGTTAATAACCTTCGTGGAACTGTTAAGTGTTTAGCACTTAAAGCACCTGGATTTGGTGACAGACGAAAAGCAATGTTAGAAGATATTGCTGTATTAACCGGTGGAGAAGTAATTTCTGAAGAAAAAGGGCTTAGCCTTGAAACTGTTGAACTTACTCAATTAGGTCAAGCATCTAAAATAAAAGCCGATAAAGACAACACAACTATCGTTCAAGGAAAAGGGGAAACCTCTAAAATTTCTGAACGAGTTGAAGAAATCAAAAGAGAAATTGAAAATAGCGATTCAAGCTATGATCAAGAAAAACTTCAAGAACGTTTAGCTAAGCTTTCTGGTGGAGTTGCACTTATTAAAGTTGGAGCAGCCACAGAAACTGAACTAAAAGAAAAGAAACATAGAGTTGAAGACGCTCTTTCTGCAACACGTGCTGCAGTAGACGAAGGAATTGTACCGGGTGGTGGAACTGCTCTTATCAGACAAATCGCTCCTCTACAAAAAGCATTAGAAGCTGAAAGTGGCGATATTAGAATTGGAATGCAACTAGTGACCCGTGCATTAGAAATTCCTCTTCGTAAAATTGCTTCAAATTCTGATGTTGAGCCTTCAGTTATCGTTGAAAAAGTACGAAACGAAAAAGACAATGTAGGATACAACGCCAGAACTGGTGAACTAACCGATATGATTAAAGCAGGAGTAGTTGACCCAGTTAAAGTAACGAAGTCTGCTCTACAAAATGCATCTTCTATCGTAAGTTTACTACTTACAACTGACGTTCTAATTGCTGACTCACCGTCTGCAGCAGAACCAGCCCCCGCACCAGCAATGGGTGGTGGAATGCCAGGAATGGGTGGTATGCCAGGAATGATGTAGTTTAAAACTCAGTTTTAAATATGCACCTACCAAGGGGGCTATTCAATATGAATAGCCCCCTGATGTAAAATGAGAAATAAGTAAATTAAATGAAATTTTATTTAAAAATCAATGATACTTATATATAGATTAAATAAATATTTCGATTCTACAACTTTATTTTTTAGTCTTAAATAGTTGGCTTTAAAAATAACTACAACTGAACACCAATACCCAATTTAAATGTATTCATTGTAACCTTATCTCTAACTGAAACAGCGGTACCTAGTAAATCTCCTGTTTGTTCAATAGTAAACTGTGGGCGCACTTCGTATTCCCAATTAACTAGTAAGGTACTTAAGTAAACACGTCTATAACCGACAGCCCAAACAAACTGACTTTCTGTTACGGCCTTACTACTAAATATTCCTGAACTACCACTGTCGCCATCATAATTAAATGACAAGGTAGAAAACCCGCCTGACACATAAAGGGCTCTTTTTTTCCACATACCAAGCCCTAGTTTTACCTTGGTTGTAACGGCATTCATTTTTTTAAACACAGTTCCATTTGTCGCTAAATACGAAATACCATATCCGTTATAAGTAAACTCAGGAATGATATGTAATAACTTTCGTTTAAATTGATATCCAGTACTTATTCCATAACTGACACCAGAAAGCGCACTCGCGTCAGCAATTGCAGACATACTTCCTAAAGTAGTTGTAATAGTTCTGTCTGTAGGTGAATTAACAAACCCTAATTCTGGATTCACATAAAAGCCACCTGCAAAAACAGTGCTCATTAGTAAACATGACAATATAAAAGTAACTCTTAATTTTTTCATAATTTTACTCCTAAAGTAATTTTTTCGATTCTGTAAGTGTATCACGAGTTCTTCTTATCTGTAGGATGTCTTGCTCGCTTTGTTTCATAACGTCCATCGTTGCTAAAACCAACGGCACTACCATCTTGACCTAGTAAATCCCCGACTGATGGCGGCGGTCTTAGTCTCAAGAGAGACACGCTTCCTAATCTGTCCGAGGTAGCAGACTCCAAAAAAGAGGCTATTCCTTCGGGTTTACTACCTAAGCCAAGAGAGCGAGAACCACTCGCGCTACTCCCAAGAACGGGAAAACTCAATCTGCTTTCATACCTCTAGGGTGGAACCCATTTATTTGCCACCATATTTACCTAATTGAACGCTTTTGGAAGTGTTTGAAAAAAGAAGTCATTTTAAATCAATTTTATCCGAAATTCTCAGATTTTAAACACGCTTTACTAGACTTTTGTAATAAATCATCCCCTGAACATAAATTCTTACTCAGACAATCTGTTGGTACTAAGCTTCATTTGCTCAAGCCCATTTAACTTAGGCTATAGTTTTATGGATAGATCTTTTTGAAACATTAGTTAAACATAATATTTAAGTGTACACACCGTTTGGGAATGATCCGTTTTTCTCCATACTATTATCAGAAAGAGAGCGACTTAGAACCTCTTTTTAACTTACTTTAGTCTAAGATCAACCGCGTTGTAATGAGCGTCAAATCCTTCTAGTTCTGTTAACACCTTCAAATGCTTACTAGCCTTCATCAAGTTAGATTTAGAACAATGCATATAAGAGGAGTATTTCACAAAGTCCATCACTCCTAATGGAGAAGCAAAACGAGCTGTGCCACTAGTCGGTAAGACATGATTAGGCCCAGAAAAATAGTCACCCATAGTTACTGGGGTGTAAGGTCCACAAAAAATTGATCCAGCATGTTTTACTTGTTTGAGTATAGGTTTGTAATTGTTTATAAGTAAAACCAAATGTTCAGCAGCTACTTTATTGATAGCTTTAATAATATTGTCACTCTCTTCTATTAGAATAATTCCACTGTTTTTCATGGACTCCAAAATAATTTCTTTTTTACTGAGTGTTTTAAGTTGGTTTGTAAATTCTAATCTAACTGCTTGTAAACACTCTTCATTTGAAGCAATGGTTATAGCAATAGAGCTTGGGTCATGTTCAAGTTGAGCTAACATTTCTGAGGCTGCAAAAGAGGCGTATCTTTCATCTTCAACAACTACTAAAACGTCGGAAGGGCCAGCAGGTTTGTCGATGTCTACGTCACCATAAACCATTTGTTTAGCGAGATCTACATAAATATTTCCAGGGCCAACTATCTTGTCTACTTTTGGGATTTTTTCGGTACCGTATGCCATTGCGAAAATAGCTTGGGCGCCACCTACTTTATAAATTTCTGTGACCCCGCAAATGTCAGCAGCTACTAAAATCTGAGGCGCAATTTTGCCATCTTGTTGAGGGGGTGTACAAATAATAGGGCGGGTTACTCCTGCCACTAGTGCGGGAATACAATTCATAAGAACAGTAGAAAAATAAGGTGCACGTCCGCCCGGAACATAAAGGCCAACTGTTTCTAACGCAGAATATTGAATACCATATCGTTTCCCGTCTTCTGGAGAGGCTTCCCAGTTTTTTGGCTTTTGTTTTTTATGGTAGTCAGTAATATTTGCTTTTGCTTTTTTGATGGCGGTAATAAACTCAGGGCTTACTTTTTTGTAGGCATTATTTATTTCTCTTTTGCTTACTTTTAGTGAAAATCCTTTAAGTTCGACATTATCAAATTTCTGACAGTATTCTAAAACGCCTTTATCTTTTTTACTTATGATAGTGTCTTTAATCTCAGTTAATGTTTTTTTAACTTTTACTTGTGATTCGCTTTTATTTAATTGATGAATCTTTTTTAGGTAAGTGTCTAACTTATTAATAATTTTTAATGCCATGCTAAAAATGTATAGTTATTTTCGAAAATTGTAAATATTTTTGGGTTTTCTTAGCTAAATTGACAGAGTAGTTCTAAGAAAGTTGGAAAGGACGTATTGATGCAGTCTGAATTGTTAATTGTAGGCTGCAGCTCATTACCAGCTTTAGATGCAATATACGCCGACATGGCTATTCTATGGTCACCGTGAGAGTCTACTTCAAACTCTTTATTGCATCCGTTGTTTCCTATTAATTCAAACCCATCAGGTTGTTCGGAGATTTCCCCACCCATGGCTCTAATCATGGCCACCGTGGTTTCTATTCGATCAGACTCTTTTACTCTTAATTCTTCAGCATTAGTTATTTTTAAAGTGCCTTCAGAAAACAATGCCGCCACTGCAAGAATTGGAATTTCGTCGATAATAAACGGAATGACTTTCTCGTCTACAGTGATATTTTTAAGAGCTGATGTTTCAACAATTATGTCTCCAAAAGGTTCGATGTTATTTCCTTCGTTTTCTATAACGTTTATCTTGGCGCCCATGTCTTTTAATACGTCAATTAAAGTAGCTCTAGTTGGATTTAGCCCAATATTTTTTAAAGTGATTTTTGTATTGGGTCTGATTAGCGCTAGTACTATAAAGAAGGCCGCTGACGAAAAGTCAGACGGAATGGTTAGTGTGTTTTCGCCAGTTGATTGAGTAGGTGCTACTAGAGGGTTTTTTCCAGAACAAGTAATAATATTTCCATTAAGTGTAATGTCTGCACCAAATGCCTTAAGCATTATTTCAGTATGATTTCGACTTGGCTTTTTTTCGATAATAGTAGTTGTTTCACGTGAAAACAAAGACGCAAATAAAATAGCTGATTTTACTTGGGCACTGGCTACGGGCATCTTGTATTCAATTGCTGTGGGTCCATCTGAAATCCCAGTGATTTTTAGGGGAGGGTAGATGTCGTTTTTACCTTCTAAGGACTGTCCTTTAATAGAACATCCCATTTGAGTTAAAGGGTCTACAATACGTTTCATTGGGCGTTTTTGGATTGAACTGTCACCTGTAATTTCAGTGTCAAAGAGTTGAGAGGCTAAAATTCCAGTAATTAATCTAATGCCGGTTCCTGAATTTCCTACGTCTAGTATTTTTTTTGCTTGGCTAAGCCCATTGAGCCCTAGTCCTTTAATAAAAACTGTTTTGTTGGCGTCATTTTTTGTAATAGTAGTAGGGTCTGACCTTAGTTCTCTGAAAATATTAAAGGTATTTAAACAATCTTCAGAAAACAAAAAGTTAGAGTAAGCGGACGAGTTTTCTGCAAGTGAGCCTAGAATAATAGCGCGATGCGAAATGGACTTATCACCCGGAATATTGTCGATGGTGATCTCTATTCTTTTAAAGTTTGTATTAGACATTTCAATAGTATAAGTTTGTGCTGATATAAAGTCTAGTTAAGCGTGAAGACATGGCTGTGCTATTGTTTTTCTACCTGTTTTACCTGGCTGAGTGCGATGTCGTTTTATGCTGATTTAGTTTTAATGATATACTTACAAGGTTACTCGTTGATCCTTGTGGAGAAATTGGGTACACTTGTCGACACTTCGAATTTGAAGAGGAGAAAGATTATGGATTTAAGTCAAATTAAAAAAATTATTCAACTAGTAGAAAAAGCCCAGATTTCACATTTAAGTGTGGAAGAGGATGGTCTTAAGGTTGAAGTTAAAAAAGAATTATCTAATGTAGCCTCTGTACTTATCCCTCAAGCGCAACAAGTTGTTGCTGCTAATCCAGTTCCTGTACAGACTGCAGAAGAGCCAGTTTCTTCGCCTGTTGATGCGTTAAACGGATGCGTTGAAGTCAAAACCGAGATGGTTGGATCTTTTTATGTATCTTCAAGCCCAGAAGCTGAAGCTTTTGTAAAAGTTGGCGACACAATTGGAAAAGGCAAAGTTATTTGTATCATTGAAGCTATGAAATTATTTAATGAAATTGAATCAGAAGTAGATGGCGTTATCGAAAAAGTTTGTGTAGAAAATGGAGCGCCTGTTGAATTTGGACAAACTCTTTTTCACGTTCGACCTAACTAGTTTTCATGCCGGTTCTTGTAGAAGAAGTAATTCAGAAGCGCTGGCGCCTTCATAAACAGCATCAAGGTACTGCTCAAAAAATATCTGAGCACTTAAATATTCATCCCTTACTCTGTCAGATCTTACTTAACCGAAATATTACGTCTTTAGACAAGGCTCGACTATTTTTGGGAGAGCCAGACTTGGACTCTGTCGACTATTTTGACCAAGCTGCTTTAGAAGCCTCTGTTTCTGTTGTTTTTGAAGCAATAGAAAAAAATCAAAAAATATTAATTTATGGCGATTACGACGTTGATGGAATTACATCGACGACTTTATTGGTAGACTTTTTAAAGCAAATTAATGCCAATGTTCATTTTTTTATTCCTAATCGATTTGAACATGGTTATGGTTTACACGTTTGTGTAGGGGACTTAATTTTACAAACTCAGGCGACGGTTCTAATAACGCTTGATTGTGGTGTGAGTAGCAAAGACATTATTGACCCTGTTGTAGAAAAATATGGTACGAAAGTGATCATTCTTGATCATCATAAAATACCCGATGAACTCCCTAATTTTGACGCGATGCTAAACCCGAAAACACTCCACCCTAGTCATTACTTAGCCCATCTATGCACGGCCGGAATTGTATACGAGTTTATAAAATTTTATATCCAACATTACAAACTTGACCTAAAATCAGAGCCTTTTTTAGATTTAGTTGCACTAGGAACTGTAGCAGATATTGCCAAATTAGAAGGCGCTAATAGAACGTATATTAAACGAGGATTACCGTTTCTCTCTAGATCTCATCGACCAGGAATTCGTGCCTTGTTGGAGCGAGCAAAATGTGAAAAATCTGTATTAACAACACGTGACTGTGGTTTTGTAATTGCGCCGAGACTCAATGCTTCAGGGCGTTTGGCATCAGCACTCTTAGGTGTTGAATTATTGCTATCAGATACGGTACCAGAAGCTGATAAACGGTCTCATCAATTAGAAGCACTCAACCAAGATCGTCGTGAAATAGACTTAATGGTTTTTAAAGCCTGTGTAGCAGAAGTAGAAGGACACCCGGAGTACAAAGACCATCCTATTTTAGTGTTATCGGGTAAAGAATGGCATTCAGGCGTTATTGGTATTACGGCTGCAAAACTTGTCGATAAATATTCAAAGCCTGTAGTCATTGTGTCATTTGCCGGGAACATAGGTCGGGCGTCTGCTCGGTCAGTTGGAAAAGTAGATTTGTATGAGGTTTTAAAAACGTGTAAACCTTACTTCGAGACCTTTGGTGGTCATAAAGAAGCGGCTGGTTTTTCGATAAAAGAAGAGAAAATGGCCGCTTTTAAAGAGGCACTAATCAAAAATAGTATACCTATGATTACTCCTCAAGACCTTCAGCCCATTGTTAATATAGACGCCGAGGTAGATCCCAAAGAACTTACGCTTGATCTGGCTGAACAATTAATGCTTTTAGAGCCTTTTGGACAAGGAAACCCACAACCGATATTACATACTGACAAATTAAAACTTATTGAATGCAAAGCTGTAGGAACGGGTGAACACGTAAAAACAACATTTTCAGATGAGACAGGCAGACACATTATCGAAGGAATTGGTTTTGGACTGAGCCACAAAATGGCACTGTTTAATCGCCCTGGGTTTTCAGTAATATTTCATTTAAGTATAAACGAATGGAAGGGTAGAAGACTTCCTCAGCTTGAAATTGTTGATATCAAATAGTTCAATAGGAAAATATGGACAACAAATTAAACGATTTTAAAGCTTCAATTACTAAATATCTCTCTAAAAAAGAAGTAGCGTCTTTAATGACAGTTTTTGACTTTTCAAACGAAGCGCACAAAGGTCAATTACGTAGTTCGGGCCAACCTTTTATTAGTCACCCCTTAGAAGTAGCCTTTATTGTAGCTGAACTTGAACAAGACTACGAAACAATAGCTGCAGCATTACTCCATGACACCGTTGAAGACAGTGATGTGAGTACTGAAGATGTGGCTTCAAAGTTTGGACAAAAAATTGCTGAACTTGTGAATGGTGTGTCTAAAATTGGACAGCTTTCGTTTGACTCAAAAGAAGAACAACAGGCAGAAAACTATCGAAAAATGATAGTGGCCATGGCAAAAGATATTAGAGTAATTATAGTTAAACTTGCCGACAGAACTCACAATATGAGAACGCTTAAGCATTTACCAAAACAAAAACAACTACGTATTGCCCAAGAAACTCGAGACATTTATGCGCCACTTGCTAATCGTTTAGGTATGGCCACTCTTAAATGGGAGCTAGAAGATCTTTGCTTTTATTATCTTGAATATGATGAGTTTCAAAAGATTAAAAAAATGGTTGTTTCAAAACGAAAAGAAAGAGAAAGCTATATAAAAACACTTGTAAAATCAGTTGAAAAATTACTTGTTGAAGCGTCTATCGATGCCCAAATATTTGGGCGACCTAAACACTTTTATAGTATTTATAAAAAACTTAGTTCGCAAGCTATTAATTTTGATCAACTTTTTGATATGTTAGGGATCCGAATATTAGTTGAGTCAGTCAGAGATTGTTATGTTATTTTAGGCTTGCTACATTCTACGTACAAGCCTGTTCATGGGCGATTTAAAGACTATATCGCTGTTCCTAAATCTAATATGTATCAGTCACTTCATACCACTGTTTTGGCGCTTGATGGTAAGCCTGTTGAAATGCAAATTAGAACCAAAGACATGGACCAAATTGCTGAGTTTGGAGTAGCCGCACATTGGACGTATAAAGAAGGCCAAAAAAGCTCTGATGCCAAAGACGAATTTACATGGCTTAGACAAATGGTTGATTTACAGAAAGAAAAATCAAATTCTAAAGACTTTTTGAATGACCTTAAATATGACCTTTTTATGGACGAGGTATTTACTTATACCCCTAAGGGCGACGTTATTGTGATGTCTGCAGGTGCGACTGTTATAGACTTTGCTTATTATATTCATACTGAAATAGGCCATTGCTGTTCGGGTGGTAAAGTAAATGGACAGATGGTTCCTATCAATCATGTTCTCGAAAATGGTGACCAGGTTGATATACTAACTTCAAAAAATAATAAGCCTCATATCGATTGGCTTAACTTTGCCGCGTCTAGACAAGCCCGATCAAAAATCAAAGCCTGGTTTAAACGCCAATCAAGTGACATCTTAATTAAAAAAGGTGAAGAAAAACTAAGTCAAATTATGCTTACTATTGGGTATCCATTAAAAGAAGTCTTGAAGAATCTAGATATGTCAAAAGTACTGGACCGATTTCATGTAAAAGACATCAATGCGCTTTATTTAAATATTGGGCAAGGTGAACTGTCATCGATGCAAGTAGGACGTCATATTACAAAATTGATGGGATTAAAGGATAATACTAAAGTAACTCCTTCTAAAGTTATAAAGCCAGCCCGGACCCTTAAAAAAAGTAGCCAAAGTGCAGTTACCGTATTTGGGCAACTTGGTGTGTTGTATACACTTGCTAAATGCTGTAAACCATTACCAGGCGACGATATCGAAGGCATTGTTACTATTGAAAAGGGTGTGTCAGTGCATCAATCTAAATGCAGAAATATTTTAAATTTATCGGAAAGTACAAAAGAAAGATTAGTTCCTGTTGAATGGGATTCATTGCAATCAGAAGCTTCTTTTACAGCCACATTACAAATAGAAGCATTCGAAAGAATCGGAATTCTAGAAGATATTATTAGTCGTATTTCGGCCTCTAACTTAAATATGGTTAATTTAAATTCTAAGATACTAAAGGGGGGAACTGTTATGAGAATGCTTGTAGTCGTTGAAGTAAAAAATGCAGAAGCTATTAAAATCTTGGGGGCTCAAATTAAACAAGTGTCTGATGTCGTCTCAATCAAACGAGTATGAGGCTAACTTTAGCCTTATGTACTAATAACCCCAATAAAGTTAAAGAGTTAAGTGCCTTGCTTCCTCAGTTTAATGTCTGTTTGTATCAAGCTATTACTGGTAAACGAATTGATGTTGTAGAAGATGGGACAACATTTGAAGAGAATGCTATTAAGAAAGTGTCTAGTATGCCAATTAAAGAATCTGTAGTTTTCATGTCTGATGACTCTGGGTTAGAGGTGGATGCCTTTAATGGTGAGCCAGGAATACATTCAGCGCGCCTTGGGGGAGATAATGTTACTTCAACAGAGCAATGTCAAATAATTTTAAAACGTTTGGGAAATAGCAAGCATAGAGGTGCTCAATTCACTTGTGTCATTGCGCTTAGGTTTCCTGATGGATCTATCAAGACTAGTAGAGGAATTGTTAGAGGAGAGATTACGTCGACGTTAATTGGAGAAGGTGGTTTTGGATATGATCCAATATTTAGACCTGAAGGATATGAAAAAACATTTTCTGAATTAAAGCCCGAAATAAAAAATAGCATTAGTCATCGATACCAAGCTATTAATCTCGCTTTAAAAATATTAGAAAGTTAAAAAATAATAAGAAAAAATATAGATTGTTGGAGGTTTAGTTCACAACAACCTTATATTTTTTTCTTATGCTGCACTCGCGGCCTGAATATATTCACTTAGATATTTGTTAATTAACGGATTCAAGACATTCATAGCTTCCAAGTCTGAAAGCTGAGATAATTTCTCAGGGGTAATATCTCCCGAGATATCTGGAATCTTACCTAAAATACTTCTTGCGGCTAGTGCGGAAAGATCATCATTTTTAAGTGCTGTTTTGTTTGTCTTAACAACATCTGATGTGGCTTCTTCATTTCCAATTTCTTTTAATAAACTTTCCAAAAAGAGCTTGTCATTTATAGCAAAACGGTTCTTTTTCTTACCTGAATCTGCTCCAAAGTCGATTTCGCCAATTCCACCTATACTCATTCTCTACACCTCCCTTCTATTATTAACATAATTTCATCTGTTTACAAAACTAAAAACGACAAATCTGTTGATCATAATGTATCTAAATAATTGGGTGTATTGAATGATTTTAAGGTTTTTGTTGTATTTATGGCTAAAGTTAGCTAGAATTTGTGGGTGTCGGGGTGTGGCGCAGTCCGGTTAGCGCACCTGTTTTGGGTACAGGGGGTCGGAAGTTCGAATCTTCTCACCCCGACCATTTTAGTCTTATTTTCCCACCTGATAGCTATATTACTCAGTTCGAATACCCGTTGGGTATGTATACTCCCTCCTTAATATAACTACCATGTGGGAAACTAAGGCTAAAACCTTCATTCATTTATTGCCTTCGCTTCGCTGGGCTTTTTTCTTTTTTTGGGGAGGAGATTCTTTTTTCTAATATTTTAAAAGCCAGTGTTTATTGCTTTTTTTGTATAGTTGATGAAATTTTTGAATTTGTTCTTCTATGTCTAGCATTAATTGGCTTTCAGCTTCATCAAATTCTTTGTAACGCTCTTTGATAAAGGTTAGTTCTTTAAAGATATGTTTGAATTGTCTTTCTATTAATACTTTATACTCTTGTCGTAACTGAACTCGGATAAAAAATTGGATGACTGATTTTAAATAGACTCTTGTAATTCCTCTTAATACTAC
>QFBU01000035.1 GCA_003265975.1 Candidatus Marinamargulisbacteria bacterium SCGC AAA071-K20 | reverse complement strand
TTGCCGCTTCTTTTGTTGGAAGTTGCCCCCCACGATAATTAACTACTTTTGATCCTTCAACTGGCTTTCCAGACGTGTTTAATAAATAGGTAGTAACACGTTGAAAATTTGCAGGGTGAGTATTATAGGGTGCTTTTGATCGAAGTCCTGCAGGTGTAAGATGATCGGACGTCGGTTCTAATTATTCAACTGAAGCAAAAATTCGTCCACTTTGCATAAAGCAACTCATTCTTGATCGTTTAACCCAATTGTCTGGTTTTGCTAAAACTCGTCCAACAAAATCACTAGCCCACCCTAACTCTTTATCCATCGCTTTATGAGCCGCCTGAGTTTCTGCCGATGTCATTACTTTACATCCAGCACCGGTTCTAGTTGCTTCTATCTCTGTTTTTAATTTTCTACGAAATCGTGCAAGAGCGTCCATGTTTTTTTGTGATAAAACTTTTTTAGCACGTGAGTTTATTTTTTGATTCAACCTAATTGAATTTAATCTTGAAAACATACTTTCTCGGCCACTTGCCTCTGGCATGGGCTCTATTTGATCTTTTTTAAAAAATAATTGTTTCTCAATGGCAGCTCTATATAAGACCAATTTTCTGTCTATAACTCCAAACGTATTTGTGGCGCTATCTAACTGTTGTTGTTTTGCATTGAAGTCTTGCATCTTTTTATTTAAAGTTACTCTAAGTTCTGCAATTTGTGCTTTTTCTTCAGGGTTTGCAGATATGTCTAGTTTATCTAGTTGAGCTGAATCTTGCAAAAGCATAGACATATTTGTTTTCAAACTATCCAATGCAGAATCTAAGCACGTTTGATATTGTTGTTTGGCAGTTGCAGCGGCTTTATCAAGTTTAAAGCGAACTATATTTATATTTGCGATACTATTTAACCTACTCGCATTATCATCTTTAAACCAATCATAACCCTTCAACACTTCAGATCTAAACTGACCTACACCAGCAACTGTACTTTGAACCGCCTTTTCCATCTCTGAAAATTTTTGATCAACTGCGGCTTCAGTTTTAGTGATTTTGCAATTTACTGTTTCAACTACAGGAGAGGGGCACACTGCCCATGGAAACACCCTATTGGCACTTTCTTTGCATGTTTCTCTTTGAGTAACTAAAACTAAGGCTAGAATAGTTACACCTAATCCTAATACGGCTGATACCATCGAGGTAATAGGGGTATAAGATTCAGACGCCGGTGAAAATATTTGTGTTGTTGCGTTTGTTACGTTTGTTGTTAAAAAAGATAGTCCTGCATTCATTTTATAAACTCCTAGTCTTGCCAATATTTTTCATTAATTCCATAAAAACCCTCTTTCGTACAAGCGTACAAGAAAAAATAGTGGTAGGTTTTTGTGCTTAGCACTATAGAGTTATCGGATAATATTATAATAAATTTCAATTAAACTAATATCACACGGCCGAATTAGAAAAAAATGGGGCTAGGTTAAGCTAGCAATAACATCCTTTTCAAGCTGCTTTTCATAAAAGGTATTCATTTCCTGCAAACAAGTAGGAGACGTCACATTAACCTCAATCAAATAGTCGCCCATAATATCGATCCCCACAAAAAACAAACCAAGTGCTTTTAAATGAGGTTTCAAAACATCAATAATTTCTAAATCACGAGGCGTAATATCACAAGCTTCTGCCGTGCCTCCCGCAAAAAAGTTATTTCTAAAGTCATCCTTCGAATGCACACGCAAAACAGCCCCAAGTGGTTCACCATCTAAAAGTAGAATTCGTTTGTCACCATCAGCAGACTCAGCAACAAAGGCCTGAGAAATAATAGACTCCACACCATCTTTAGTCATAGAGGCCACTATCTCTTCAACATTAGCCCCACCCAGTTCAAGAATATGAATATCCTTACCGCCAAATCCGTCTGTAGGCTTCACAACAATTTTTTGATGAGTTTCTAAAAAAGCATTAATGTGAACTTTACTAGAACTCACTAGAGTAGGGGGGACAAGATTTTTAAATTGAGTCGCCCACACTTTTTCATTAACAGTTCTAATTCCGGTCGGGCTATTAACAACTCTCACATTAGGGCTACATCGATCCAAAATCCAAGTATGCATCAAATACCCATAATCAAACGGAGGATCTGTACGAATAAACACTACGTCTATTTCAGTATCTTTAAGTGTAATAGAAGAAAGTATCTCAAAAGGGGAGGATGGATCATCAGTAGGCTTAACTTCAGTAAGATCAAAGCTAAGTCCCTCAGTACTCAAATGCAAGCCAGATTTAGGTAAATAATAGACGTGATGACCACAATGAGCGGCTTCTTTCATCAAAACAAACGTCGTATCTTTTTCATAAACCACTGTCTCCAATGGGTCCATCAAAAAAACAAACTTCATTTTGTCTCCAGGGCTTTTATTTCACGATGAGCAGCCACTCCGGCAATACGAGCGAGTAACCTACTAAGGTCTAAATTCTCATCAGGAGCTACGCCACAGTTATCATCACTATCATCACCTTTGAGTGCACAACTGTCAGACGCTTCACAAATTTTAGTAAAAGTCATACCCGACGAATTTAAGTTATCTCGGTCACCTTTTTTAGTATTAACTCTATAAAAGCCACCCACAAACCTGTTTGCAATTTGATACACACACACTTCGCTAACTTTATTGTCCACACTACTAATAGTAGGTACCCCTTCCTGAATAATAAATCGATCAATTTTCATGGAAGACTTTCCAGTACTCAGTTTATTTCGAAGCTTTCTATTAAGTGTCAACACTTCATCAACACTTTCAACAGGCACAACACCCATTCCGTAGGTACCCGAGTCTGACTTCAAAAACACGAATGGTTTATCTTTTATTCCATATTCATCATATTTAATTTGAATTTTTTTAAGGAGATCCTCAACAACGACGGCTAAACGTTTTCTGTCCGCCTCTTCATTTACATCCACATTATCTTCAGACTCATAATAAGCTAAAAACTTCCAGGGATCCTCATCAATCATCTCAGCAAATTCTGTGAGTAGGGCATTAGCTTCTTTAAAATGATGCGACTTCAAACGAGCATGCCATCCTGCGTGAAGCGACGGGTAAATAGGAATGTCCATATTAGTTACCATCTCAGGAATCCCTTTAGACAAATCATTATTTAAAATAACTAAGTCAGCCGAATATTCCTGCTTCTCAATTTTTTTCAAAATACACTTAAAACATGTCACCGTAATATTATTACCTGCGCTTGTTTCTAATTCTTTCACTGGCTCGTCAAACACTTCTGTTTCGCAAAAAGAAACAATATCAACTTCAAATCCGGCATCTACAAGCATCTTTTTAATTACAAAAATATTTTCAAGATAAAACTTATTTCGAGTGTGTTCTTCCATAACCAATAAAATTCTTTTACAGTCAGAAACACGGTCTAAAATAACTTTATTAATAAATGAACTCGTTTCTTTTAAGGCCAACAAACAAAGGTTGTTAAATCCTGCCGGAAATAAGTTTGTATCTACAACTGCGTTTTTAAATCCTGCGTTACGAATATCTACAGAACTATAAAGAGGTAAAACTTCACAACATTCTTTCTCATGCAGCCACTGTTCAATCTTTGTTTTATGTTCGTCAATTAATTTGTACATTTGCAAATCCTACCCTCATTTTAAACTCCACGCATAATAACATTCCTAATATGAAGCGACTAGGCAAAAAGTTAGTTGTATTTGTCTGTTTATTCACATGGACTATGCTAATCAAATGCAGCAAATCCCAAAACGCTTAGATTGCCCAGTATATTAAACTCGCTACAAATTGGACTAAGCACTCGATCGTCTTAGATTAATGCTCAATTAAAGACACCAAGTTCCTCTGAGAACTAATTACCATGTAGTATAATAATAAAATGATCCGACTTTTTTTAATTGCTATGTTCATGGCAAACTCCTTGTTGGCCACGAACATTCAAACCATAGAGTATTCTCATGCAGGGAATTTTAAAGGACTTTTTAGTCTACCATTGCCGCTAGAAGATGAAAGTACTACCAACGAAAACCTAGACCCTATAAAATATCCCATTGTCATCTTTAGCTACGACCAATATGTAGACTTTTTAGGCAAAACAAATGCCGCTAGAATTGGTTACGATCTAGAAGCTTTTATAAAAGAATTTAACGATTGGGGCTACGCTGCATTTGTTCCAATAGAAAGACACAGAAAACTAAATGCACTAAAAGGCGCCCTCTTTCATCTCCAACGAAACAAACAAATCGATACTTCTAATATTTTCCTGGTAGGGTCAGGAGAGGGCGCCTTACTTTCTTTACTTGCCGTTCATAATGCCCCCAAGGTTAAAGGCATCGTCATAATAGACCCAGACCCTATTCACAAAAAAGGACACCTATCGTTTCCAAATCTAGTCAGACAAATGGACTCCATTAAGTCGCCTATATTATTTATAGCGGGCAAGTCTAACAAACGTTGGAAAAACAAACGAAGCAATTTACTACACAAGCTCTTTATAGATAATCAGAAATCAATAAAGTACAAAGAGTATTTTTTTAAAAAAAAATGGTTCTGGAATCCAAAGTATAGGTTCATGGATGACATCAAAGATTTTATAGATGAAGAAAGCCAATGAATTGTCAATAATAACGACTAATTTATACGTTATAGAGACCGACCATGAAATTGACCACACGTTGAAGGTCTCGATACTATCTCTGTAAGACACTTATGACATTATTATTGAATTTGTGACATTTATGTGAAATATAAGATCTGTTTTTTGCACAAAATATCTAGTATAGGCTACGGGTTTTAGGTATAAAGATTTAAATTGAGGCACAATTAAAAACTAATCCACCTCATATTATGGCCCGTCTTCTTTGCTTGGCATAATATTTTCATAGTCCAAAGCGAAATCAATTCAAATTCATTTGGGAGGACAATAGTTATGAGCGGACCATTTTCATTTACATGTTTAGCAGGAATTTTTCAAGGAAAAGCCGGTGAGCCAAGTTCGTCGAGATCGACTCAAAAAACGGAACAATCGGCTTTGAATCATGACCAACGACATAGACATGCGCAAGAAATCCTAGCTAGTACAAGAAAGTCCATACAGTCTATCAATATATCTGAAGGTTCACCGGAAGATCTCAGGAATGGTGTAAATAAAATGAATAAGAGTCTCGATCTTTTGGCAGACGCACAAAGAGCGGCCTTTTCTAACAACTCGGTTACCGCCGACAAACTTTTAGAAGGAGTTATTAGATGTGGAAATACAATTAAAGAAGCTGCTGAAAAAGTAAAAAGTAATCCAATTTTGGGGGATTCTTTCATTGGTGTCAATGAAAGAGAAATTGAAACTCAGATCCTACATGTACAATTTCTACAGCTTTATTTGACAAAAGTGAGTAAGACTTTTTTTCCCCCCAAACGTCAAGAACATCCCCAAATGGATAATATTTCTCGCCATACAAGCGTAAGAGGGCTACCAAGAAGCCCTTCTGAACCTGGGGAGTTAAGTATAGAAAAGGCAGAACAACTTCTAAGAGACGATCTAAAGAGTCGGCCTTCGAGCCTAAGCTTGGATCAATGGGTGGGCATTGCAAAACAGTTACCCAGCCTTACCGAAGAGACCATTGATACCGTTCTAACAGTAATGGCCAAAAACCCACAGGTCTTGAACACAGAAGACGCGCGCCCGTTTAAAGAGATGATGTTAAAACAGGCCAATAGCAAAAATAAATTGGTCGATACCCAAAGGGAGCGTATTCGATCGACCCTTCTTTCGGTTAACTCACTTCCAAAAGTGGTTCGAAACGACTTTCCCGAATATCTCAATTGGTGCAAGATTGCTGGCCGTACGAAAGATTTTAGAGCCTAGCGCTGCGTTCGTTTTCCGCTAACCGGCTTTTTGAATTGTGCAACAGCCTGGGAGAGTGATAAGTTATTAAGCCTAAACTTAAAAAGGTTCAGGAAGAAAAATAGAGGATGTGGTTTTGATATGATGTCACCTGGAAGTATCTTGAGTTATGTTTCTGCGGAATTTAGAAAAGTAGCATGTTCTGCATCGGCAGATGTAGAAGAAAATCCTTTGCTTGTAAAAGGCGTGCACGATTTTATAGATTCTTTAGAAGAGTCGGAAAAACCAACCGAAAATCGATGTAGAGTTGTTGGGAAAATCCAAGTCAACGGCACTCTAAGAAATGTTATCTTAGGCAAAACGCGTTCAATTGCGCCTGGCACAAATGATAAGTCCTTCTATTTTCAAATAGATTTTGGATCAAAGGCAATGGCTGGTTGCGGAAGTTTTAATCGAGTGATATTTCAAATAGAAGACTGTAAAGTAAAGTATCAAGCAAATTTTGCCGGTGAAAAAGTAGCTAGTGAGTTAATTGAAGCCCTGAAAAATGGAAGTTTGTTGGCACATTACAAAAAAGAAACACCAACAGGTGGGGCCTATCTCCCTAGATCCCTGGGAATGCCGATATCTGCGCCGCCAGAGGTGGTGAGCAACCTAATCGATCATCCACCGTTGGACGATTTTTTACGTGAGTCAGCTACTCATGCTAAAGCAACGCTAGAAAGCAAAGCATACATGCGTATTCACTCAGCTAATCATATGTTTAGGTGCCTATCTTTAATGCCAAAAACATATGAATTTTTAGTAGAAAACAGATCCCTGTTAACTGAAAAATCTTGCCAAGACCTATCACATATTCGGCCCCGAACGATACAGTTATTGCAGTTAGCCGTTTCTTTTAGGTCTATGGGACGAACTGCTGAGGGGGTAACCCGAGATGTAGGAAGTGGTATCGACTATATAGAGGCAAGCATAGGTATGTTGACTAGTTGGATACGAGAGTTTAGTCACTCTTTGAAAATATCTGAAGCTGAAATTAGAATGATGCAGGATGTAATGCGATTTGCTGAAAAAACAAAATTCACCGACCTCGAAATGCCAGATGGCATTAATAGTACATTGGTAACATTATATCGTTTTCCGATAAAGATGGAAGGCGTTAGACTCGGCTGCAGTAGCCCTCAGTGGTTCAGAAAATACTTTACTACTCCAGAAGATTTAATAAAACCGGGTTCCGAAAGAGCGATGTGGGACGTTGTTAAGAATTTTATTAAACTACATGCTGCCACATTTATTCCCGACAATGAAGGAAGCATCAGCTGTCGTAGCATTATATTGGATTATAGTCAGACCCCCAGTGACCCTTTCCCACCCTTTCAAACAGTCATGTTATCACAAGCACCCGATAAGCCTTATGGTAGCTTTGATGAGTTTCAAACAGAGTTTCATGCCACTTATAATCTTGTTAGGAGACCAAGCACGGAGTCGGATTCTTGAAGCGTTACTGAAAGCTAAAGTCGGTCAAAATGTAAGCGATCTAAGTCTTTTCCTAGCTTTGAAGAGACTTCTACCACCTTAACTTGTAATCCGAGGTGACGCCTAGAAAAGAAAAATGATATGATACTGCCCCTATGAGCAAAGCAAGAATAAGAACCCATACAAACCCATTTAATTTCCACGAAAAACTGGATCCTGTTGATTTTAATAAAATCTTCAAAAAAAATACTGGTAAATTCGACCTAGAAATAGGTTTCGGAAAAGGTGTATTTCTACGTCATTGGGCCACATTAAAGCCACAAGACAACGTTATTGGGGTAGAAGTGAGGAAAGGGATAGTAGACTTTGTTAGAAAAAGAACAACTGAACAAGAAAACATCCATCTTATACATTACAGCGGCGAACGTGTCTTAGAAGACATCATCCCAGACACTTCCTTAGAAAACGTGTTCATTTTCCATCCAGACCCTTGGCTAAAAAAAGGCCATCACAAGCGTCGTTTTGTAAGACCTGATAATTTAAATCTAATTATTAAAAAACTGAGTCCAGGTGGAAAGATTTACGTCTCTACAGATGTTGAAAGTTTATGGGAGTCAATGACAGAAACTCTAGAGGAATCGTCACTTAAAGAAGTTGAAGACACTCACTTTTGGGATGAAGTATACACAAGCCATTGGGACAAATTTAGTATAGAAGATAAAAGAACTAGACAATTTGGGACTTGGGAAAAATAATTTAGCTCAAATCAAAAAACAACACAGACACGTCTTTACAGTGAGTCATAGAAAACTCTGATTCATTCTCTATCATCAATGCATCCCCAGCCTCTAAAGGCTTCTCATCGAACTGTAAGCTACCCTCTAAAACCTGTAAATAGCCAAATTTATTTTTCAAAGAAATCGTCCTAGACTCATCATCATCAAATCTCGCAAAATAAACATCTAAATCCTGAAATATTTGAATAGACTCATCACGTCCATCAGAAGAACCAATCAACTGAATACCTTCTTTGTCAGGATCATAATTAGACATATTGTAACGAGGCGTAATTCCTTTTTCATTAGGTATAATCCAAATTTGATATAGGTGAAGTGGTTCAGAATCAGACGGATTAAATTCACTATGAGTAATACCCGAACCAGCACTCATTAGTTGAATTTCTCCACGTTTAATTTCAAATTCATTACCCATACTGTCTTTATGCTTTATAGCACCAGACATCACAAGTGTCATAATTTCCATATCAGCGTGCGGATGGGTAGGGAAGCCTTGAGAAGGCGCAATTACGTCTTCATTCATCACCCTAAGGTGTCGAAAGTACATATGCTTTGGATCGTAGAATTCGCCAAAAGAAAAACTGTGAAAAGTCTTTAACCATCCAAAGTCAAACTGGCCTCTGTCTTTTGATTTTCTTAATGTAATCATAAGTTCAAACTTACCATATTTCTATTCAAAATATCAGCTACTAACAGAATACCAAGAACCAATAATTTGGTCTAAATGGAGTAAACGTGCATGCCTAACAGCTTTTCGAGTATTCTCTAACGCTTCTAAATGGTTAAGAGTTACAGGCTATTGTCCTAAAAGGGGGAACTTATTACGAATGTGATTAAGTAAGCCCAAGGATCCTGAAGTAACATAGAATAGGTGACTTTGAGTCCAATCTTTACCTACCTTATAGGTTTAATAAGAAATATAAGGTTTTTTTATTAACTTATGACTTAATGGATTTAAAGGCCTTAAATCCAATATCCGTTCTATTATATTTACCATTAAATTGAACTTGATCAACGCGTTGGTAAGCCGTTTCAATAGCTATTTTTAAGTCTGAGTGAATAGAAACAACACCACATACACGTCCACCTTTAGTGATTGTTTCATCCTTGTCATTGACTTCAGATCCAGCATGTATCACGTAGCACGTTTGTGTATCGCCTTCTAAACCAGTCATCACCTGACCTTTTTTATAGGATCCAGGATAACCTCCAGAGGCCAAAACGACACAAACACCAGAGTCATCGCTCCATTCTAAATTAACTGAGTCTAACGTTTCATTGCTAACTGCATTCAAAATAGTCACTAAATCTGTTTTTAAACGAGGTAAAACAACTTGAGTTTCAGGATCTCCAAATCGAACATTAAACTCAACAATACTTACCTCTCCCTTATCAATCATCAAGCCTGCATATACAATCCCCTTATAAACTATACCTTCAGCTTGAAGTCCTCTTAATAACGGCAGAAACACATCATTATAAACATTATCTTCAATAGCAGGTGTAACCAAAGGAGCCGGAGAATAAGACCCCATGCCACCTGTATTCGGACCTTTGTCTCCATCAAAAACAGCTTTGTGATCTTGAGCTGGAGTCATTGGTTTTATTACATGGCCATCAGTAAACGCAAAAATAGACGCCTCTTCACCTTTTAAAAAGTCTTCAATAACAACTTTAGCGCCTGCTTCAGAAAATTTTTGATCAATAAAACAATCGGTTAACGCATCATCTGCCATTTCAAAGTTTAGAGCAACGGTTACACCCTTTCCTGCAGCTAAACCATCTGCCTTGATTACAATAGGGTAGGTATCTCTTTTATTTATATAAGCAATAGAGGTATCGTAGTCTAAAAATGTTTCATATTTAGCAGTAGGAATATTATGTCTAACCATAAAAGCTTTAGCCCAGTCTTTGGATCCCTCTAACTGTGCCGCTGCTTTACTTGGTCCAACTATCGCCAGTCCTGCTTCAGTAAAAATATCTACGATGCCACTTACTAAGGGAGCTTCCGGCCCCACCATAGTCAAATCAATTTTATTTTGAGTAGCAAAGTCTAATAAAGCGTCTATATCTATATCTGAAATAGATAAGTTTTTACCAATTGTACTAGTCCCAGCATTCCCGGGTGCAAAATACAGTTGTTCACATTGAGGACTTTTTTTAAGGGCTACGCCTAAAGCGTGTTCACGTCCACCTGACCCTATAATTAATATATTCATAAAGCTAATAATAGTTGAAAAAAATGTGTAAAGCTACAAAAATATCCATCCATTTTTTTAAAACAACATTTCTGGGTCAGCTGTTTTTTTCTCAGGGGTCATAAATGACTTCACTCTTCTATCAAACAAAACATGCCGTTTTGTAACACCACAAGTAAGTCTCAGTCCTTCTAAACTTCTACATCTACTCAGCGCAACATACGCTTGCCCCGTAGCAAAGATCCCTTTAGAAAAATCAATAATCACCTTTTCAAACGTTTTCCCTTGGCTTTTATGAATAGTAATTGCCCAAGCTAATTTCAAAGGAAATTGAGTAATGGTACCTATGGTTTCTTGAACGAGTTGTTTTTTTTCTTCTTGGTATACGTATTTTTCTAATTTCCATTTATGTGGTGTCACAGCCTCAACATACCCACCTAAATCAACCCATACTTCGTCTTCTAACAACTCAACAACCGTTCCAATACTTCCATTGACCCATCTACCGTGAACATCATTGTTTAATAACATTACTTGAGCGCCAATTTTTAAATCTAAACGTTCTTGAACCGGCGAACTCTTTACATCAAAATTCCCACTGAGCTCCCTTCTATATTCAGAAACGGGAGTACCAATCGTCATTAATTTCTCAGCATTTATTTCGTCTGCTTTACGATTAAGCCCAGTTAAATAAACATAACCTTCGTCATTTTCACGATAATTAGCCACTTGTCTTGTATTAAGTTTCTGAAGTTGTTCAAAAGTAACTACTCCTGTTCGAATTGCATTTAATATCTCGATAAACTCTGGGTTTTTCTGTCTAAATATTTGGTCTAATTCATAGGTTTCGTACATAAACGCCATACTTTGAAAAACTGAAGACGAAAAAAAGTAAGGACTGTCATACACATCATTAAAAAAAACGAGTTCTTCCTTGTTTACTATTGGAGGTAATTGGTATAGATCACCAATAAAAATCATCTGAATCCCACCAAATGGGCGACGGTCTTCTCTTACTTCTCTCAAGAAAACGTCTATACAGTCTAACAAGTCAGCACGAACCATAGAAATCTCGTCAATAATAATGGTGAGTAATTCTTGATACATACCAGGGTGTTTTAATGATCGAGCTCTTCGTCGAGCTTGGTCGGAGGTTATTCCGTTACGAAATCTAAAAAACGAATGAATAGTTTCGCCTCTAACATTAATGGCCGCTACCCCTGTTGGCGCTAATACAGCCACGTTTTTAGAGGCTTGCTGTCGAAATAAATCGAGTAGGGTAGACTTTCCGGTTCCTGCCTTACCTGTAAGAAACACGTTGCATTTACGGTCTCTCATCAAGTCCAGAACCTCCATAAAGGCTGGGGTCATAATTATCTTATCTTGAGCAGTTGTCATAGCATTAGGCTACACCATGCTTTGGTTTGAGGCTAGATTGTGTTTCAAAACACTGCAACACCTCCAGCAATCACCCCCTACACTTAAAGGGGACACAGAATAACCTAGCTTAACAATATCCACCAGCAGCTATATAATAAGTCCACAATGACAAATAACGACATCTTAATAATTGCCGGAAAAACAATCACTTCACGATTATTCGTAGGTACAGGTAAGTTCAGTTCACCACAAGTGATGAAAGACGCCATTAAGGCCGCAGAGTCAGAAATAGTAACCGTTGCCATACGACGCACAGACCTAAACAACCAAGAAGACTCTTACATCACACACATTAATCCAAATGAGTATCTCTTCTTACCAAACACTTCAGGAGCAAGAACTGCAGAGGAAGCCATACGAATTGCACGTATAGGAAAGTTTTCGGGAGTATCAGACTGGGTTAAGTTAGAAGTCACTCCAGAACCAAACTATTTACTTCCAGACCCTATAGAAACATTAAAAGCCGCCGAGCAATTAGTAAAAGAAGGGTTTAAAGTCTTGCCATATATAAACGCAGACCCCATTTTAGCTAAAAGACTTGAAGAAGTAGGTTGTGTCACTGTAATGCCGCTGGCAGCTCCCATTGGAAGCAATAGAGGGATAAGAACAAGAGATCAACTAGAAATAATAATAGAACAAGCCAACATACCCGTAATTGTTGATGCTGGACTAGGAAGTCCTTCTCACGCCGCTGAAGCTATGGAACTTGGGGCTGATGCGGTCTTAGTTAATACAGCCATTGCAATAGCCCAAAACCCTGTATTAATGGCAGAAGCATTTAAAAATGCAACCCTTGCAGGTCGACAAGGATATCTTTCAGGACTGGCTCAAGAAAAAGAAATGGCAACGGCTTCTTCTCCGCTTACTGGTTTTTTAGATTAAGTTAATTTGGGACTACAAATTTTGGAGCTATAGCTCGAAACAGCTTCACACTAAACTTTGTCTCTAAACTACCATCGAATAGACCCTCTGAAACCTCTTCTTGAGTTATCCCAATAGACGATTCTTTTATTATAATTGGACAGTCGTCTCCTAATTCACTTCTTAAATAATTAGTAGTAGTTATACCATCTCTACCTGGCATTTCGATATCCATCAAAATCATTCCAAAGCCTTGAAGCTGATCATTAGACATACCTGGAACTCCAGTAGAAAGTAAGTTTTCTTTGGTAATTTCTGTAAGTTTAGCAAATCCACTCAAATCACTATCATTAGAAAATTCTGTACGCACTTGCTCAGGTGTCATACCTGTAATAAATGCACCCGTTGAAACAGTTTCAAGACTGCACCTTTTACCTTCAATAACTATACCTTTTTCAAAAAGCATCTTTCCCATTTTTAAAGTAATACTAGAATCATCAACTAAAAGGACCTTAAGGCCCCCACCTACAGGAACTGTCTTACCAGTAAGGTTGACTTCACCAGCTGCAAAACGAGCTAAATGAGTTAGGGTATCCGTAGCCGCCCCT
This sequence comes from Candidatus Marinamargulisbacteria bacterium SCGC AAA071-K20, assembly GCA_003265975.1. GTDB lineage: Bacteria > Margulisbacteria > Marinamargulisbacteria > AAA071-K20 > AAA071-K20. Next base: position 844 of record QFBU01000035.1, on the reverse strand, counting down.
GCTTCAACCCTCTCAGGCCCTGCCAAATACACATCCGCACAAGAATTAAGATCAGCACCAACAATTCCTTCATAACCAGGTATTCCCTCACATAAACTGCTTAAATGGGATACAAATTCTGATCTAGTCAATTGAGGCATCTCATGATTTTCTATCATCGCTCCAAATTTTTTAGCTACTTCGCCCAGTCTATGAACCGCACCACCCTCTTTAGCAGTAAGTTCATGTATTAACTCGTTACATCCTTCTTCAGTCACAAGTGAGTTCACAGAATCTCTATTTGGAACAAATGGAGAAACACATACTAAGCCTCTAAAAAAATCATAAGATATACAACAAAAAAAAGGATAAGAAGTAGGAGTACCAGATTCTTCGCCGCTTGCTGCATGGGTATTATTATTTGGAGGTGCTTGTGTATGCCCTCGTAAATTTCCTCTTGGTTGATTATTAATATTCATAATTTGCCTCCAACGGTTAAATCCGTGTTGTTTTTTTTTATAGGCACTATGATTCATTAAAATCTTAGAAAAGTCTTTTCTTGTGACCACAAGTAAAAAAAAAGAATAGTAGTGTGATAACATACTTGCTTGTTGTAATCTATAAGTATGGAAAAATGGATTGTATTTGGAAGTATATATTGTCTTATAATTCAGGCTATTGCCCAGATCATTGGGAAGCCAGAGGCAAAAAGATGGACATTGGCCTTCTTGTTATTATTAGGAGCCTATCTTCAAATTCACTTTTTGTTTTTCTCAAACTATGAGCTGCTAAACTATCCCAGAATGTTTATGAGTTATGTCCCTGCACTTTTATTTTTGGGTCCTTTGTTACGACTCTATTTTAA
>QFBU01000034.1 GCA_003265975.1 Candidatus Marinamargulisbacteria bacterium SCGC AAA071-K20 | reverse complement strand
GTATTGAAAAACCGAACAAGCAACGCTGAACGATGTCCCTTTTCCTCGGTCTGAATAGCTGTTTTCATTCCATGAAATATCAACTGGGGGTTTTCATCAACAATATAACCAATGCCCGGTTCAACTGGTAATTCTTCAATCAAATTAAAAGGCCCTAGCTTGTCGTTGTCCGAATGAAACAACTGCATATTTCCACCGCTTATTCCGCCGGCATCTAGAATAACTGTGGCTAAATAAGTAATATGTCGTAATCGTCTAAACTGACTGTCTCTATGTGGGTTAAACTTAAAAGGGAATGTTTGTGTTTGAATTAATTTCACCTCGGCTCTCACTAAGGTGTCGTCATTAATGTCAGTGAGGAAACATGTTAAGATCTTTTTTACTATAGGGCTGTCCAGAGACTTTGGGTCCGAATTAGTCTTTTTTTGATTACTGGTTATAATCGATTGAGCCTCGTCATAATCCAATGTATAAAGGCCTTCATTTTGTTTGATATCAAAATTACCAATCGCAAATTCACTACCACGATGAATTTCGTTTTTAAACGTAACTCTGTTGCCTAGAAGTGTACTTAACTTTGGAAGTAATAATTTGGCTAATGAGCGATATTTTTTTGGATTGATTAATAAATAAGACGATTTTGGTATATTCATGGGACAGTAAGTATACCATTATGTTTTTCTAGTTATTTTTCCTGCACTATATTTGACATGAACACTTGGCCCGGTTTTAGATCCTGTAAATGCTCCGTTTCTAAATTCCCAAACCGAAGAAGGTTTAATAGTGCTACTTCTATCACTTGCAGACTTAACAATTTCTTCAAGTTTTGATGTGCTTGTGGCACTGGCGCATCTCCCAGAAATGGTATGAAAAGTGACTAACATTAAGTCCATGCTTATTAATACACCAGATCCTAAATGTTCTCCTGTGGGTCCGCAGATTTTGGCAACAGAGTCTGCTCATTCACATAAATTAAAAAAAACACTAAATGGTGACGGTCCTAATCCAAACATATTTTAGGTTCCACAAAAAGTGCGAGTCACTTCATTTTCATCTGTAGCGGGGCTTATAAATTCAAGAGAGTCTTGAGTGTATTCAAAGGGAGTTTCAAAGCATTTATTTAATTGTTTCATAAAGCTATAGTCTCCCGATGTCTGTGCTTCTTGTATGGCTTTTTCAATTAAATGGTTTCTCGGAATTACTATAGGATTCACACTATTCATTAACTCTATTTTGTTTTTTTGATTGCCTTTTTCAAGCGCTAATCTAGCCTTCCATTTTGGTTCCCAATTTTTAAAGAAGTCACTTGTAAATAGTGGTGGTTTAATAGACTCAGTAAATGGGGTATTGGATAGTTGATGGCTCAAGTATCTAAAGCTTAATGTGAAATCAGACTGTGTGGATGTCATTCCGTCTAAGAATTCATGGACTAACGAATCGTCTCCTTTTTTAACCGAAGTAATACCCATTTTCTTTAGCATTACTTTAGACCATTCTTCGGTAAAGGTGTCCCAATATCTTTCAAATACTAACTGTGCTTTTTCAACGGCTTTATCTTGGTTTTTATCAATTAATAATAAAAGGGTTTCTGCAAAGCGCATCAAATTCCATAATAATATCTTTGCTTGATTTGAATAGGCATACCGCCCCTGTTGATCTATGGCACTAAACACTTGATTAGGATTAAATTTTTCCATAAAAGCGCAGGGTCCAAAGTCTATGGTTTCTCCTGAAATGGAGCAGTTGTCTGTGTTCATTACTCCATGAATAAACCCAACACTTAACCACTTTGTAATAAGTCTAATTTGCCGGTCCATTACCGATTCTAAAAATCCTAAATAAGGTGCATCAGTATTTTTGAGGGTGGGGTACAAGCGATCAATGCAATAGTCGGCTAGTTGTTTAACGGCGCTGAGGTCTTGTCTATGAGAGAAATATTCGAAGGTACCTATACGTACATGGCTTAGCGCTACTCGCGTTAAAACAGCTCCGGGTAAGTCTATTTCTCTGTATACAGTTTCGCCAGTTGAGACAGCGGCTAAGGCTCTAGTCGTTGGTATTTGTAGTTTATTCATTGCCTCACTCACCAAATACTCTCTAATAACGGGGCCCAAAGACGACCGACCATCTCCGCCTCTAGAATAGCGAGTTAGCCCAGACCCTTTGAGTTGAATGTCTTTTTGGACACCATTTTGATCCGTAAGTTCTCCTAATAAAGTAGCTCTTCCGTCTCCGAGCTCAGGTACAAAATGTCCAAATTGATGACCAGCATAGGCCATGGCGATAGGTTCTGAATCCTCACTAAGTTTATTTCCAGAAAAAATATTGGCAGCCGAATCCTCTTTTAAATATGCCGAATCAATTACTAGCTCTTCTGCAAGAGAATAATTGAGAAGAATGACTTTAGGATCCTTAACTTTTGCAGGGGTGGTTTTAGTAAAAAATAGCGGTGGTAAATTTGCGTAAGAATTATTAAATTTGATTTAACAGAGTCCCTTCATTGTTTTTCACAGATGAGTTTTTTTCATACAAAATGAAATTAAACGCCTAAGTTAGAGAGTGTTCTAGTTAATGTTTTTACAACAGCTGACAGGTTAGGATGGCTACTTGTAAATTCTTGGACAGATTGGTCTAGTCCGTTTTGAGCCAAGCTTAATAGGTCGTTTTTTTGAGTATCACGTAGCGCTTCATGTGTTGCTACTTCAGCAAATCCTACTATAGATTTAGCATCGTCTGGTTGAGTTTCTGATAAGGTACTTACTTCATTTTTTAAAGAACTTAAAAGCTCATTTAACTCTTTTCTTTTTTCTTCAGAAATATGTTTTGCCTTCTTTAAGGTATCCTCAATTTTTTTAATGGTTTCGTTTATCATAACAAGCTCCTTAGTTACTATTTTTAAAAAGTATGTCCCATACTAAAATGGACTCTACTTACGCCTTCTTCATCTATTCCAAGGTCTAGTCGAATAGGTCCAACTGGTGGAACGTTTAGTCTAATACCGACCCCTTTACCAATTTTCCAAGTGGACGGGTGAAATACATCTGTATTTAATGATGACGACCCAGCGTCAGTAAACAATACTAACTGAAAAGTAGGGGTGAATAAAAATCGATATTCAATTGAAGAAATGATTCTTTTATTTCCATAAGCAAACGGAAATAAGTCGTCGTAACCCCTAACTGTTGACCCTCCTCCAATGTAATACCATTCGGAATTGAAAAGCTCTGTGTCGTTTATTTGTGGGCTGGTTAAGTATCCTAAGTCAGTTCGAAGAGCAATGGTTTGCTTTTTGAATGTTGGAATAAATCTCTTAAGACCTAGCTCGAATTGAGTAAATATTAAGGAGTTGTGTCTAAATTTCAAGGTTTGCTCAACAGACGCAGTATGAAACATTCCTTCTCGTGGATTCATTCTAAAGTCTCTTGTATCGTAACTTGTCCCAAATTTATAACTGTAAATGCTATGGAATCTTCCCAAATCGTTTAAAGAAACAGACTCATATTTTGCAGCGTGCGAGGTTCTAAAATCATAAGTGTGTGGAATTCCAATAGCCACGTCAAATCCTCGTCTGGTTTCGTCTTGAATGGTTAAGTTTCCACCTAATGGATTGATAGAGCTGATATTGCCGTCTGTTAACCAGGTTCTAAATGTAAAACTTTTACGTTCGTCCCACATCCACGGATTATGATATTTAAATTGATATGTACTGTTTCTGTTTGAAAGCTTGCTGTTTCCAAATGCAAAGTTTCCTTTAAGCATAATAAGCTGGCCAGATCCAAAAATGTTATCCCAATATAAATCTGAAAATAAGCTGAATCCAGAATTAGGGCTGTATCCACCACCAACAGTGAAGGACCCGTTGGTTTCTTTTTCTACTATTTCAATTTCTAGTCTATACGTATGAGGTTTAGATCCAGGTACAAATTTTGGATTGATTTGATTGAAATAGTTGAGGTTAAATATGCGTCGAATGTTTTGCTTAAGTTGCTGTTCGTTTATGACGTCTCCGGGCTTAATATCTATTTCTCTGATGATTATATAGTCCTGAGTTTTAATGTTTCCTGTAATAAATATTTCGTCAACAATCCCTTCTGCAACATGAAATGTAAGATTTTTTGACTTCTTGTTAGGGTTTGTTACTTTATATACTTTAGCCTGAAAGTAGCCCCTATTGTGGTAGTAGTTTTCGATAGATTTAATGTCTTTTCTGGTTTGTGCCAAATTGTATGGCTTGTTAGATTTAGAGGATATTGTGCTTAGTAAGCTGTTTTGTGAGACTATTGATGTCCCACTAAATTTTATTTTGGATACTATCGGGAATTCTTCTACAATAAACGTTACAGTAGCCTTGCCATTCTTTTTTTCGACGTCAGAACTTACTGATTTAAATGAGCCTATCGACTTGATGTTTTTTACGTTTCTATTAATTTTATAAGGGTTAAGTTTGTCGCCTTTTTTAAGAGTGATTATAGTTCTGATCTTTTTCTCGAGTATAGCGTGGTTTCCAGTGACTACGACAGCTACTATTGTAGGGCGATTGTCTTTTTTCTTTTCTACGGTTTGGTTTTCTGAACTTGTTTTAAGAATGAGAGGTTTTGAAAAGCTTTCTAATGTAAGCGGTTTTATTTGTGCTTGTATTGTGAGCGTTAGAGTAAAAACAAAAAGCGCTACTACTACTAAGGGGGATCTAAAAGAAAACACCGAGAATAATTGCAATAACCATAAACATGGCGGCTAGTATCTTAGTGAATCGTGAAAGTCCTGCGTCTAAGCCTTGTGATGAATTAAATAGTCTGGCACTTCCGCCAATAGCTCCCATACCTTCACCTTTAGGTGCATGTAAGAGAATAGATATAATTAATATAGAGGAAACTAAAAATTCAATTCCAAGTAATAGTACTTTCATAGGGAATCATTATAGTGCAAATTGTGGTTGTTTGCTATGATTTTTATACAATGGATGTAAAAAGCGCGTTAAAACAATATTTTGGGTTCAATTCTTTTAGACCTTACCAAGAAGAAATTATCAATGCCAGCCTGGCAGGCGACGATGTGGTGGCTATTTTACCTACAGGGTCGGGTAAATCCTTGTGTTACCAATTGCCAGCGGTAGTTAGCTCTGGAACAGCTATAGTCGTGTCTCCTTTAATAGCCCTTATGCAGGACCAAGTTCAAGCTCTCGAAAAGTGTGGAGTTCCTGCCACAGTTTTAAATAGTACGCTTACCGGCAGTGAGCAATATCAAATCATGCAGCGTATGGATCACTATAAACTAGTGTATGTGTCTCCCGAACGTTTAGCAGACCCAGATTTTGTGGAGACCTTAAAAAAATCTAATATTTCCTTTTTTGTGATCGACGAAGCCCATTGTATTTCTCAGTGGGGTCATTCGTTTCGGCCTGACTATCGTCAATTAAGTAAATTGAAGTCGATGTTTCCAGACAAAAAAGTGATGGCCTTAACGGCAACAGCAACCAAAGACGTGATTACAGATATTGTGGACTCTTTAGATATCCCTAACTGTTACCAGGTGATTGGGTCGTTTGATCGTCCTAACTTGTACATCAAAACTGAGCAACGTGTGAATGGTCGAAAACAATTGCTTAGCTTTCTTAAAGATTATAGAAACGAAGTGGGGATTGTGTACGCAAGTACTCGAAAATTAGTAGACAAACTAGCGGCTTTTTTAGCAGAGAATGGATATAAAGTGGCCAAGTATCATGCAGGCTTAGCTGATACAGTTCGAACTAAATCACATCATCAATTTCTTACCGACAAAATAGAGGTGATTGTTGCAACAATCGCTTTTGGCATGGGAATTAACAAACCAGACGTTAGATACGTGGTTCATTATGATATGCCAAAAAATATGGAGCATTATTACCAAGAAATTGGACGTGCGGGTAGAGATGGTTTACCCGCCAAATGCCTTGCTTTATATGGTCCCCAAGATCTTATTATGCATAAACATCATATTCAAGACATTAAGCAAACCGATATTCGTCTCCATTTAAAACGTAAGCTAGAACTAATTCTCTCGTTTATGGATACCCCAAATTGTAGACGCATAGAGCTACTTAGTTATTTTGGCGAAACCTTTGTCAAAGAAGCTTGTGGAAATTGTGATAATTGTATGGAAGAAGTGGCCTTTATTGATGGGACGGTTATTGCTCAGAAAATACTTTCTTGTGTGTATAGAGTAGAAGAGAAATTTGGAATTAATTATGTGGCTGATGTGTTGGTGGGATCTAAAAAACAACAGATTAGTAATTGGGGACACGATAAATTAAGTACATATGGATTGTTGAGTGATCATAGTGCCATTGATGTTCAACGCTTTATTTTTGCACTTATTAATCAGGGCTATTTACTTGTGGGAGATGGCGAATATCCATTGTTGAAACTGACTCCAAAAGCCAACCCCATCAAAGATATATCTGGCGTTAAATTAAAAGAGCAGAAAACAGAAATTAAAGAAAAGAAATCCAAGTCAGTGAAAACGGACCTAGGTCCTTATGACGAAGACCTTTTTGAGATATTGAAAGACTTAAGAAAAGAAATTGCTGATGAAGAAGGGTTGGCTTCCTTTATGATTTTTCATAACAAATCCTTGATCGAAATGTCACAGTCATGTCCTCAGACGCAAGACGACTTTTTGGAAATTAATGGGGTAGGGCCTCGTAAAGCTAAATTGTATGCTGAGAAATTTATGAGGACTATTTCTGAGTTTGTGTCTTCGTGTTAGGAAGTGTAATTATACAGGGGTTTTTAAAGAAAACCATGTTCTCTATACCGAATAATATTAAAAACGAATCAGATTGGTGAGTTACAAAAGATCCAATCTGTATTGGGATCTAAGTTCACATTTAGGGCTGCTGAATATATATTGGAGTTAATGTCTTCAAAAGATAGACGAATCAATAACCACGGACGTGTTCAAAACCAATCAGAAGAAATTGGAAATAAGCTCAAAAAAATAAATAATGAAGAAAGAGAGCTCCTCACTATTCCAGAGGAAAAAGAACGTATCGTTGCAGTTGATGGTGGGCATGTTAATACCAAAGAAGATGGAAAACGCAGCATGGAAGCGATGACAGCTGTTGTTTATAAAAAAGATACTCGACACTATTTGATCAGTAAAAATTGTGCGGCATCTGTAAAAGATGACGAGCAAAAAGAAATGATTCAGGCCACTATTATTGCTGCATTAAAGCAAGACTTAGGCCAAAACACACATATTGATGCCCTTTGTGATGGCGCTAAAAATTGCTGGAATATCATTGAATCTCTCAGACCCTGAAGCAAGAAAATAACCTGTATATTAGATTGGTTTCACATTACCATGAAAATACAAAATATCTCACTTCCTGAGAAATTTAAAGCCAAATGATTACGTATAAAATTTAGAAACTATATTTCCAACAATGAAAATAAAATTATAGACTATCGACAACGTAAAAATGATGGAAAGATATTTACTAGTAATTTAGCTGAATCCACTGTTGAAAGCTTGATTAATCAACGATGCAAGCAGCAGCAACACATGCGGTGGTCTCGAGAAGGACTGGATCCAATCTTATAATTGCGCGCAACAATTACTAGTCGCCTTGATGGAGAGTCCAAAATAAAAATGGCTATCATAGCCACTTAGATACCCGGTATTATTACACTTCATTTCCTTAAACATATGGTATTCTTTAGATATGTTTAGCCAGAGTGTTCTTTTTATATGTCTCTTTACCTTTATGATCCACATGACCGAGTCGTTAGCATATTCAATGCGTCTAGCCGGGGTTAGAACCAAGCAGATTGCTATCGCGATGTCGTTTGTTACTTCAACCTTATTAATTTCTCGCCTGTCTAATATGTTTCAAGCGCCACTTTTAGGTGCCTTGGTTGATAAGAGTACTTTAGACAGTTCGGGACTAACCTTAAGCCTATTAGAATCTCAATTTCGATTTATTATAGTTGCTGCTTTTTGTGGCGCTCTTGTAGGTGCTTTTTTAACGCCAACGTTCGGGACTCTTTATCAAGCGGCCATCAAACGTTTTTTAAAAGTAGGCTCAATTCCGAGAGTAGTGGGGTATGCCTTAAAACCTAGTAGCCTTGTTAAAATTATTAAGTCGTTTAGACTACCTCCTTTGTCTTCTTTTAAAAAAATATCTCTTTCTTCAATTCCAAAAGGCTTTTTGATAATTAATGTAGTAGTTACATCTATCTATACCATTGGTGTGCTGTGCTCACTTTTAGCTGGCGCTTATTTGCCAGAATTTAGGGCAACAGCAATCCAGCTTTCGGGAATAGTTAACGGCATGGCCACGGTAATGTTTACATTGTTTGTAGACCCATCTGGCGCCAGAATTACAGACCAGGCCGTACACGATAAACGCCCAGAAGATGACGTTAGATCGGTTGTGTTTTTCCTTCAGTTAGGAAAACTAGTTGGGACCTTATTTATTGCACAACTTTTATTCAAGCCTCTCACCAAATATATAATGATGGTGACTATGATTATTTCTAAGTCAGTCTCTTAAATCCAAGTCTTTAAATAGCTATATACAGTATCAAGTAGACTAGTTTGAGGAACTGGGACGTCAGGGACTAACTGTGGATAATCTGCAAAAAAGATCTCTTTATTCCAGCCATTTTCGTCAGGGAGTTCTCCGTTTTTAATCTGTTCTAATTGTTCGGCTACTTGAGCGAGTGGATTTTCATCGAAGTCTAATTTTTCACGTTTTACTTCGAATACATCTTCCTCTCCGATACCTTGAAAATCTATTCCTGTAATATCTGTACGTAACCCTGCTGCTGTACCTGCCATGTGTATGGCTAAAACTTGTGTTTTTTCTGAAGCCCGTCTCACTTTACCCACATCGCTATACACTTCTAAAGGACTTTGTTTTCCTAATAATACATCTAGGGGTAGTTTACTTTCGTAAGCTGGAACTCCGTTTTCTTTTAATAGGTGTAGTGCCGAACTTGAGCTTGTTCCATTTAAATTTCCAGGGGCTTTTGGTCGTATGACTACATAGGTTTCTGGTTTTCCTTTTTCCCCCATTAATACAAGCATATTAGACGACGTTGCTTCTGCTACAAAACGTTTTCCTTTTTCTTCATATGTAAATAAGGCATCTGTGTAACCTAATGCTTTAATATCACCGGAAACACCAAACCAAGGCCCGTAATTGGCTTTAAATTTACCATCATCAGGTACTGGTTCTACGTCTACTCTTATGTACAATGCCGCATCTTTGTATTTTTCTGGGGGTAATGAATCTCTATTTTCTGAAATAGATCTAAACACAGTGGCTTCAAATGCTTCTTTTGTAAGCTCAGGCATTCCTTGAGACTTTAATCCTTTATTGAGTCGTGCTAAATGAAAATCTGGTCTAAATAGTCTTGCCCCTACTAATTCACTGTCTTTGAAAATTGGGGTGGCTTTCATCCCCTCAAAAGAGCCTAGAAAATATAAGTTATGTGTGGGAACAGAGACTACCATTTGATTTGGTTTTACTTGTATAGCTCCCCACTTTTTTGTTGCAGGATCATAGATAGACTCAGTAGTTGCTTTACATGGGACGTTACTAAACCCCATAGTGTCCCAGTTTAAGTTAGTTTCTGAAGCAATTAATTCTGCATGTGGAGTGGGTGATATGTAAGTTACAGGGTGTCTTTCTACATAAATAGGTGAGAATGGAGTGGCTCTTTCTGAGGTAACATCCAGCAACTTTATAGGCTAATTTCGATTCTAACATAACAATGTAAAGTTTCAAAAAACCTGTACAAAATTTTATGAAAGCCTATTAAAACCACGCTTTCCAACGCTTGATCAATTTTAATATCCACTTCATAATTAGTGACAATGTCCAAACCACTTTCTCATAACGACTACTTAAATTTAGTTAAAGAACTTAATAGCTACGCTAAGGCCTATTATGCCCAAGACAAGCCGATGGTGTCTGACTTTGAGTACGACGAAAAATATAAAGAACTTAAAGCGTTTGAATCGTCTAATCCCTTACTAATTGCTCCTGATACTCCTACCGAAAAAGTGGGAGACAAACCGTTAGAAAAGTTTGAACAATACACTCATAAAACAAAGCTGGCCTCTTTAGGAAATACCTTTAATAGAGACGACGTTGAACAATTTTATAATCGTGTTCTAAAAGAATTAGAGCAAGACTCTGTAGAATTTACCGTAGAGCCTAAAATTGATGGCTTAGCCGTTGCTGTTCATTACGAAAACGGAACCCTTAAACTGGGAGCCACTCGTGGAGACGGATTTACGGGTGAAAATATTACTCAGAATATTAAAACTATAAAAGCACTTCCTAAAAATTTACCTCAACCTATTTCTCTAGAAGTTAGGGGCGAAGTATATATGAAAAAATCGGTGTTCGCGACTGTTTCCGACCAATTCGCAAATCCCAGAAATGTAGCCGCAGGGTCTATGCGGCAACTGGACCCGGCCGTGGCAGCATCTAGAAATTTAGACGTGTTTATTTATCAAGGAGTGGGTGTGTCTTTACCCGACCATGCCCGAGTGATGACGGACTTAAATGGTTTAGGGTTTCCCGTAAATGAAGATGTTAAAAAATGTTCGTCAGTGGACGAAATTATGAGTCATATCGACTATATTGAGTCTAAGCGAAGCCGTTACGACTGGGAAATTGATGGCGCAGTTATTAAAATTAATTCGTTTGAGCTTCAAGAACGTATGGGCTACACCACAAAATCACCGCGTTGGGCGACGGCTTATAAATTTAAGGCGGAGCAGTCGGTTACTATTTTAAACAATATTATTATTCAGGTAGGAAGAACCGGCACCCTAACTCCCGTTGCTGTTTTAGAACCGGTAAGAGTAGGCGGTGTGATGGTTCAACGTGCCACGCTTCATAACGAAGACGAAATACTCAGAAAGAATGTAAAAATTGGAGACGAGGTTATTGTACAGCGTGCCGGAGACGTCATTCCTGAGGTCGTAAAAGTATATAAAACAAAAGATGGAAATAAGTCTTTTGTAATGCCAAGCGTTTGTCCGGTATGTGACTCTGAGGTTTCAAAAATAGAAGGCGAAGTCGCACTTAAATGTAGAAATTGGGACTGTCCTGCACAGCTAAAAGGAAGGCTCGAACATTTTGTGTCTCGCAAAGCTATGGACATCGACGGATTTGGAAAAGCGCAAGTCGACCAGTTTGTAGACCTTGGTCTAATAAAATCACTTTCAGATATTTATTCCTTAACAAAAGAGGCTGTTATTAATTTAGAACGCCAAGCCGAAAAATCTACAGACAAGTTAATTCAAGCTATAGAGGCGAGTAAAAACCCACCCTTTGACCGATTTATTTATGCGCTGGCTATTCCATTTGTGGGGGAGAGATCAGCTGAATTATTTGCTGAGAAATTTGAGAATTTAGATGCTTTATTAGACGCTCAACAAGAAGACTTTACATCGATATATGAAATTGGCGGTAAAATTGCAGAGGCCATGTTAGCCATGTCAGCAACAACAGAGTTTAGAACTATGCTTTCTGAATTTATGGAAAGAGGATTGGTTATAAATTACAAGAAGCAAGAAAACTCAGGTGTGTTTTCGGGTAAAACCTTTCTAGTTACAGGTACCTTACCCACACTAAAAAGAAGTGAAGCCGAAAAGAAAATTAAAGAAAATGGCGGAAAAATATTGTCAGCCGTTTCTAAAAATTTAAACTATTTGGTAGTTGGGGACAGCCCTGGGGCAAAGCTTGAAAAAGCAGAGAAGATAAATAAAAAAGAAACCTTCATTACAATTATTGATGAGGAAAATTTACTTAGTTTGATTTAACAAAACTTACCGTTAGGAATAAAAGATGAATTATAAAGTTTTAGCGGTGAGCACAGCTCCCAACTTTGAGGCCCTTTCTGATAATATATAGCCAAATCAAAATGAAATGTCCGGAAAAACCTGAGTTAAATGGGGGTGTGTTTAAGGGCCGAGAGCTTAAATCTATTGTGGTAAATACCTATAGTAGGTGACTATCTGTCATAAATTTTATACGTTGGATTCAAGGTTTTAAACTCAGCTAATCCTTCATTTGTGATGTTACGACAACCAGATAAATTACACTAGTGTTATCATGACTATTTTTAGGGCTATGGGTTTAAGGGTATAGCTTTTCCAAAATAGAATGTCCGAAAACACCGTCAAGATTAAGCAGTGTTTAGCCGTCAAAGAGTCACTCTTTTACCCAACATTAAAAAATTGGTATCTTTAGGCACCAAATTTCCTTCTTTATCTATTCTTATAGTTTCTATTTCTCCACTGAGAGCTGTTTTAAGTCGATATTTCTATTTATGGGTGGGCTGGTTCAGCGGCTTGGGTTCGTGGATTGTTATTGAACAAAATAAGATGTTAAAGAATTTTCAAAACTTGTCAGGTCGTAACACTTGAACATCACCGGTAAACAGAATCATTGCGTAATTGTCAAAATAATGTTTTTTCAAATGCTCCGTAATATTTTTGGCTACCTCAGGTTCACACACTACTTCAATTCGAATATTAGCGTTAGCAGCCCAAACTGCATCACGAACGCCTCGGTGGCCTTTACCACGAGCATCAGTGATAGTGTAACCGTGCCCCCCCAACTTCTCAATATCCTCACACAGTGCCGATTCTAACCTGGTTTCAGTTACAATGGTAATTATTTTTTGTTTAGAAAGAGTCATTTTTTATCATCCTCCAAAGAGTATATGTGCTTTTTCAGCAAAAGTATAATACATAGGTACTCCTACTAGAATATTGAACGGAAAGGTAATGCCAAGTGAGGCGGTAAGGGAAAGCGTGGGGTTTGCTTCGGGCACAGAAATACGCATAGCCGCAGGTACTGCAATGTATGAAGCGCTGGCAATAAGCGTTGCTAATATGGCCGTTCCGCCGACAGATAATCCAAGCGACCAACCCATTAGTGTGCCAATTAATGCCAAAAAAACAGGCATTACAACACCAAAGACTATTAGAAAGGGACCATGTTTTTTCAAGGTACTTAACTGAGTTGCAGTGATCAGCCCCATTTCAAGCAGGAATAAAGCTAGAATACCGTTAAACAAATCAAAAAACATGGGTTTTATCGAAGTTAAACCATCTGCTCCCGCAATCCAACCGATCAACAGACCACCGATCAGCAGTGTGATACCTCTCCCCAATAACACCTCTTGGGCCACCTTGCCCCATTTAGTCTCTTTATTAACTCCTCGAGCCAATATAATACCTACCAAGATAGCTGGTATCTCTAGCAACACTACGAACAGCGCCATATATTCTTCAAAAGGAACACTTAGGGAGCTTACATAGGCAAGTACAACTGCAAAAGTCCCCACACTGACCGATCCGTAATGAGCACTAATGGAGGCCGCATCCGCGCGTTTGAATCGCCCTAAATAACGTAATATAGGAAATATAATCAGCGGTAGAATAAATCCACCGATTGCTACCACAACTGCTATTTGTGGCAATAAAGTGCTAAAAGGTTGTTTCGCTAGCTCGATCCCTCCTTTTAGGCCAATAGTCAGTAGCAATAAAATAGTGACAAATTCGTAGACTTGTCTGGGCAAGCGGAGCTCAGCGCGTAGCATACCCGCTATCGCCCCAAATATAAAAAACAAGATTACAGGATCAATAGTATTCAAAAAAACCTCTTATTATTTGTCATTTGTTTTACTTATTCTCCTGAATCAACAAACGCCTAGTATCATGACCTTGAACAATCGCCGGTAATTGACGAATCGATAACCAAGCCTTTCTGCAATCGAGTTAAGAACAAATCTCTCATCTCTTTACAAGCACGCTTTAAATCAGCTTTGTTCCTCAAACATGTTGATTTAGTCTCCACTCACCAACAATCTAAATAAAAATGACAAATCCAATATTATCATAATGGAGAACTCTTATAAAGATTTGGGCTCTGTTGCATCTAAAACATAAATTCCAAAAAAGCGTAAAAAAAGACAGACATGTACTCGTTTTTTAAGCGAATATCTTGTTCGATGTGATTATTCATATATTTATTTCGCCTAATTATAATAGCAGTGTCATTCTCTTTGTTAATAGCTTTAATGCCGTCTGTATTTGAGCCACTTTTATCGATATTCATCTTCTCGGTAACACCATTATTTTTGATTGTTTTTCTGAAGAATTGTTTGTCCGCTTGTGTGTCTCGTTTTTTACGAAGTAAAAAGTCAATAGTCTGCCCATCTTGATCAACAGCACGATACAAATAGACCGATTTGAGATTCACTTTAATATAGGTTTCATCCATGTTCCAACTCGTTCCTACACGCTTCTTTCGTTTTCTAAATTCCCGTTCTAAACTGTGTGAAAATGAAATTACCCCTCTCTGTAAAGGAGCATGATCAATTGTTTTGAACCCTCTGATCTTCAATATTTCT
>QFBU01000033.1 GCA_003265975.1 Candidatus Marinamargulisbacteria bacterium SCGC AAA071-K20 | reverse complement strand
AATTTTTGTAAGCACCACTCGCCCACTATAGTCTCGTAAATATACTTTTCCAAATTGAGGATCTTGGTAAGGAATGGGAGCTCCGCCCTCTTTACCCACACCAATAGTATAAATGCGAACCCCCAAATCGGCGGCTAAGTTTGCAGCACTGATGGGGTCAATTTGACCTCGATTATTTTCACCATCTGTTAATAAAATCATAATTTTCGACTTCGACTTACTGTCTTTTAAACGATTCAAAGCAGTCGCAATGGCCATCCCTACAGCCGTACCATCGCCAGCCATATCTAGCTTGACCTTACTTAGTAAATTTAAAAGAATTGAATAGTCTAAAGTTAAGGGACATTGCGTAAAGGCGTCACCACCAAATACAACTAATCCAACCCTGTCCGTCTCTCGCTGTTCAATAAAATCTTTAATCGTTATCTTGGCTACTTCAAGTCTATTGTCAGGTTTAAAGTCTTCTGCAGCCATGCTTCTAGACACATCCAGTGCCAATAAAATATCTATGCCTTCAGAGCTCACTTGTCGTTCAACCAATACAGCCTGAGGTCTAGCAAGAGCCACAATTAATAAAATTAACACTAAATATCTTATAAAGATTACTAAGCGCGAAATATACTTAGTTTTTTTTGTAGCAATCTCTTTAAGACTTTTTACATCCGAAAATAAAATTGTTGCGCGATACTTTTTTTGTCTCAAATAAAATACAAGCGCTATAAAAAATAAAGCGATCAACCAAAGTGGATCTGCAAATCTCATTGGCTTACCTCCTCTGGAGCTTTCGGCTCCTCAGAAATTTCAACAACAATTTTTTCATCTACAGCTTTAACAAAATTGATAGCTTTTTCTAGGACCTCGATATTCACGTCGTTTCTAGGCTGAAAACGAGCAAACTTAACCAAGTCACTTTGACCCAAAATAGCATTTAGTTTTTTTTCAAAGGCCTCACCTAACTGAGATCTCATAAATCGCAAGGCTTCTGTAGTAGTCATTTCAGGTACGTGTTTGTCATATACCGCCCCTAAATAATGCTTAGTGATTTCTGTAACCATTAAATAAAATAGTTTTAAACTAGTATCGTCTTGAACCATACTTGCGTTTAATCCCGCAAACGAGTCGAGTGAAATTTGTAGTGGTGTACGCGTTTCTTTAGGTACAAAGTCTTCTGTTTCTTTAACTTGTTTTTGCTTAAGGTAATACCAAATCCCAAAGAAAATTAGCACTCCTAAAAACAAAAGTAGAAGAACTGGCTTTAGATAACCCTTCCAATAAATATTAAGTACATATGGCTTGGACACACTTTCAATTTTGTATTTCCCTTCTTCGTCCGTTTTAAGTAAAGACTTTAAAGTAATAACAAAGGGTTTAAGTTCGGTAGTATAGAATCTGTTATTAGAATTAAACCTTAAAGACTGAGTAGGAATAACGGAGTCTTCTATAGAGAATAAAGTCAAAATATACTGCAAAGACACGATCCAAACATCGCCCTCTTTATGTTTTTTAATTTTTGAATCTTTTAGTTCGAAAGGTAAAAAGTCAGTCGCAGCTGGAATATTTAAGAGAGACTCACTGTCGGTATAGCTTAGATTAATTTCATAAAATATCTCGTCGCCCAAAGACCCAATATCTGGTGTGACACGTCGTTCGGCTTCAAACGAGAATACAGAAGAAATCAACAGGGCCCATACAATAATTACTAGTCGTTTAGTCATCTATTTTCGCTTTGCCCTATTTAAAAAATAATTACTAAGGGGTTGGATATAAGATTTATCTAAACTCACACTAACTGAATCTACTTTGATAGACTTAAAAAATCGTTCACGTTCAAGTTGTCGTGCTAGTTTCATATTACTGTAAGATTGTCTTACCTGTTCGTTATTAGTATCTAAATAAATAGTATCTCCGGTTTCGTTGTCTTCTAAGTAAACCAATCCCGACTTGGGTAATTCACGTTCTTTAGGATCTTCAATAACAATTGGAACGAGGTCATGTTTTCGACTAGCAATTTTCATGCTTTTTTCGTAGTTATAATCAACAAAGTCAGAAATTAAAAATACAATAGACTTCTTTTTGATCATGGCGTTTAGGGTATCAAGCGCTGAGCCGATATTAGTTTTTCTGCTTTCAGGCTTCAGGTAAAATATGTCTCTGAGAATACGAAGTACGTGCTTTTTCCCTTTTTTGCTAGGAATAAATTTTTCAACGTGATCCGAAAATAAAATCAGACCGACCTTGTCGTTATTGTTAATGGCCGAAAACCCCAAAACAGCAGCAATTTCTGCAGCGACTTCTACTTTAGTTTGTTCGATTGACCCAAAGTTTCCAGATCCACTTAAGTCTACTAAAAGGTATACATTTAGCTCTCGTTCTTCTTCAAATATTTTAATGTAAGGGGTGTTCATCTTGGCGGTTACTTTCCAGTCAATTAATCGACTGTCGTCACCATCTTGATATTCGCGCACTTCTGCGAAGCTAATTCCAGAGCCTTTAAACACGGAGTGATACTCACCCGAAAAGGTATTTTGAACAATTTTACGGGTTTTAATTTCTAAAGCCCGTATCTTTTTGAGGACTTCCTTTGGAACCATTAAGCCAGACTCCTACTTGTTAAGGTACTTCTACTTCAGAAAATATTTTGTCAACAATATCTTCCGAGCTTACTTCTTCAGCTTCAGCTTCAAACGAAGGGATAATTCTGTGACGAAGAACGTCTTTTCCAACCGCCTTGATGTCTTCGGGAGTAACATACCCACGCCCATTTATAAATGCATGTGCCTTAGCTACATTAATTAAGGCTAGTGACGCACGAGGACTCGCCCCATGAGTAATTAAATTCTCAAGACTTTCTAAGTTATAATCTTTAGGATTTCTAGTACAAAACACAATATCTAATACATAGTCTTTTACTTTATCGTCTAAATAAATTTGACTCACCACTTGCCTAGCTCTAAGCAAGTCACCAGCATCTACACATGGCTCTGAAGTCGGAGCCACTGCCGCCGACATACGTTCTATCATTAGTCTCTCTTCAGGTTTACTTAAATAGTCCACTTTTATTTTCATAATAAACCGATCTACTTGTGCTTCTGGTAGAGAATAAGTTCCTTCTTGGTCAATTGGATTTTGAGTAGCCAATACCAAAAAAGGCTCTTTTAATTTATATGTTTTATCGCCCAAAGTAACTTGTTTTTCTTGCATAGCTTCTAACAAGGCACTCTGTACTTTAGCAGGGGCACGGTTAATTTCGTCAGCAAGTACGAAGTTGGTAAATACAGGACCAAATTTTGGATAGAATTCTTGCTTAGCTTGGTTATACATCATGGTTCCAATAAGGTCAGCGGGAAGTAAGTCTGGTGTAAATTGAATCCGTTTAAAGTCTACTGAAACTGCTTTTGAAAGGGTATTAATCGAAAGTGTTTTTGCAAGTCCAGGAACCCCCTCCAATAAAATATGACCGCCCGTAAGAACGCCCATTAGCAGCCGTTCAATAACATACTGCTGTCCAACAATAACCTTTGACGTTTCTGCTAAAACTTTTTTAACAAAACTTGATTCTCTTTCTACTAAACTATTAATTTCATTTAAACTCGACATGGGGACTCTCCTCTTAAAATCTTGGGTGTTTTGCACTAAAAAATATATATTGTATTTTATGTAGCACTAATGATAGTAGAAGTCGGAAGAAATGACTAGTATCTCAGTGAATTTTAATGCCCCGCAATTGAGTACAAATTATTTTATCAATTTTATGAGGGATTATTTTTCGTCTAAAAGAGACTTGCTTTTGTTCTTTGCAAATTAAAAGCAACTAGGTTTAAATAGACCCCTATGACAAAGTCCTTTTCAATAGTAGTAGCTCACGACAAAAACCAAGGCATTGGAATTAACAACCAACTTCCTTGGCATCTACCCACAGACATGGCCTATTTCAAAAAGCTCACTACAGCCGCACAAAAAGGCAAAAGAAACGCAGTTATTATGGGTCGAAAAACCTGGGAGTCTATCCCCGAAAAATATCGCCCACTAGAAGGTAGATTCAACATCATTCTTACTAGAAACCCAAAATACAAAAACTCAGAAAGCACATGCAAAGCGTCAAGCCTAGAAGAAGCACTAACTTTTTGTGATGACTCTATAGAATCCATTTTTATAATTGGAGGCGCCCTACTATATAAAGAGGCTATTGTTCACGCTAACTGCCTAACCCTACACGTGACTCAAATTGACAAGGAATACAATTGCGACGCCTTTTTTCCAGACTATCCAAGCCAATTCACTCAAACACAAAAATCAGACACAAAAACCGAGAAACTAACACGATTTTCATTTATCACCTTAGACAAAATTTAACTGAATTTTTTATTTATTTGCCCGATAACTTAATAAAGAAAAAGTGACTATACTAGAGAAAAAAAGCAAACTATCCATATACTGCGTATATTTGCCCTGCAATTTCGTTCTACCCTCATAATATCTTTTATTTACTCCAGGGATCTCTGTAAAAGCTCTAACTGCAAGCGACTGTACTGACATATTCTTCTCACTACTGTCCGGTAAAAACAAAATTCCCCAAGGAATGGGGCTAGGGGTTGGACTTCCTTTCCTATAAAAACACTACTCGCACTCGAAACTGTGGGTATGTGGTCAGGCGGAGGAAACCCTGTTTTCCTGGCTGTCCATAGACTGGAATATCCATAGTTGTATTTTCGCTATAAAGGTATACATAACGTCCTTTATGTAAACCTAGAAGCTAACAATTGACTCTAAATAAGTCGAGTTTCTTGCTTGTGCGGTGAATAGAGGGTATAATCTCCTTATAATGTGCGGAGATAAAATATATATTCACCAGCATTCAGACTGGCCTAACTTCATTTGGGATCGAAACATGCTAAACACCCTTTTAGCTGATGTTAGATATTCACAAGGAAAACTACTTGGACGAATGTCTGCCTTAGGATTTAACTTAAGAGAAGAGGCTACCTTAAAAACGCTTACAACAGATGTTATTAAGAGCAGTGAAATAGAAGGTAATATCTTAAATGAACAACAAGTTAGATCATCAATTGCTCGGCGACTAGGAATCGACATCAGCGACTCAATACATGTAGAAAGAGATGTAGAGGGTGTTGTTGAGGTAATGATGGATGCCATAAACAAATACGAAGACCCTTTAAATAAAAAGAGACTATTCAATTGGCACGCGGCTTTGTTTCCAACGGGCAGAAGTGGAATGCAGACGATCGAAGTTGGTAAATGGCGAGGTGAGGCTAGTGGACTTATGCAAGTGATCTCTGGTGCTATGGGCAAAGAAAAGATTCATTTTGAAGCTCCAGCTTATAATATACTTGAAAAAGAAATGGCTATTTTTATTAAATGGTTTAATTCTGAGACTGAAACAGATTTAGTGATTAAATCAGCTATCGCTCATTTTTGGTTTTTGAGCATTCACCCATTTGATGATGGCAACGGTAGAATTGCTCGCGCAATTTCGGATATGGTATTAGCTAAGTCAGAAGAAAACACCCAACGTTTTTACAGTATGTCCTCTCAAATTCGACAAGAACGAAAAGACTATTACAATATATTAGAAAAAAGCCAAAAAGGGTCAATGGACATATCATTATGGATTGAATGGTTTTTGAATTGTCTTAAAAGAGCAATTGAAGGATCGGACACAATACTAGAATCAATATTGGTTAAGGCTCGTTTTTGGGAAAAGCATAACGATAAGTCATTTAATTCTAGGCAGACCTTATTGGTAAATGCACTTTTGGATGGATTTAAAGGAAAATTAAATTCTTCAAAATGGGCAAAAATTGGTAAGTGCTCACAAGATACAGCATTAAGGGATATTAATAATTTGTTGGAACTTGGCGTCTTAGTAAAAGATGGCGCCGGTGGACGTAGTACGAGTTATTTCCTTTCGCTTTAATATTTAATTTAACGAGAATAAGATTGTTTTGAAAAACTAGTCTATTATACTTAAGGTATCATACCGTTGGTATAATAAGTTGCGACTTAGTCTTGTCTTAGCTTTTTCAGAATTTCTAATTTTTCACCTAAAGTTTCAGTATCAGACCTCATGTTTTCTTCAAGACTTTCCAAAATATAGTCTTTCATAGACATATTTTTCAATTGGCAAATATCTATAAGTTGTTGTTTGAAGTCTTTGTCGACATCGATGATAATTTTAGGATGGTTAGTGGCTTTCATGAAAACTCCTGAGTGTTGGTTTTGTTCGTTATATTTTAAATGATTTGGGTATTATTCGTTGGACTCGTTTTGGGATAATGGGTTAGGCCCAATGTTAAAACCGTAAATAAAAAAGTAAGAGTAGAGATAACAATGAAAATTTAAAAATTCACTAAATTAACCTAGTAGTGAGTGGTCCATGATTGCTTAAAATTAAAGAATAAAGTAGATTTTATTAAATCTTGAAAGAAACGAGTTTTAGATAATGGATTGTGGAAAATGATGTAAGTGATCTATAACGACAATAAAGATAAAGCTATTAAAGACTATTTAATGCCGCTTAAATTTCGTTGTATTCATATATGTCTCAATGTATTAACTAAACTAAAAAAAAGTGAGGATAAATAATGAAAAAATTACTAGTAGTGCTTCTTATGATATTGAGTATAGGGTCATCAGTTTTCGGGTTTGCAACAGTTGTATCAGGTCTAAAAGGAGGGGATCCTATTACATTCAGTACCAATGTTACAGACGTTGAAGTCTTTTTAAATGGAACCCAAATTACTGTAATGAAAGACACTTCATTTCTTTATAGTGTAAAAAGAAGTAAAGCAGATCAGATTTTTGAATTTAAAAAATCAGGATATAAAACTGTTGAAATTAAATTAACAAAATCTGCTGACCCTTTATTTTGGGGTAACGTGTTAAGTGGGGGAACGTATGGTTCTTCTACAGACAGTTGGACAACAGGTGCAAGTAAGCAATATTCTCCAAATCAGTATTATGTAAGTATGACAAGAATATAAATATATTTTGAAAGGGCCATATCATGTGATTATTTGGCTTGTGATGGGGCCCTTTCTTTTATTTAGTTCTCCAAAAAAAATCCTACCTGAAATTTCTAATGAAATACTAAATTATACCTTATTTAATTACGACAACCTTATCGCCGATCATTACGAAGATAATCACCCCTATCGAGACCAGTTAATACGCCTTTTACACAAAGGTACTAATTGCCCAGTTATTCTTTTAGAAGAAAAAATAGTCAAAAGTGACGACTTGGCAAATGAAGCAGACCCCGTTAAATATATGGTCCTTCTTAATTCGAAAACAAAATCAGTGTGTAATTACTACTTTGAAGATAATTAATTGGGTATTATTACTTGCCTTTAGCATTCAACTTATTTGTTATGCTGAACAATTTCATGAAAGTCGTCAGTGGCTCAATCTCCATTATTATGAAAAAACTGGTGATGGTTACCTAAGCCTTGCTGACAGTAATCAGTTTTTCGTAAGTAAGAACGGTAGAACAAATCCTGAAGCTGAATATATAAAGGCGTTGGCCCTTAGCAAAAAACAAGACCGAGACTTTCGCGAGAAATTTCCTTTACGATATAAAATTATTACTCAGGTTAATAACCTTTCTTATGAACCACTTGTATTTCCAGATCCTGATATTCAAGATATTCAAATCGTCTATCCAAATCAATATTTATCTAATCCAGCATCAATGTTTGGGCATCTTTTTCTTCTGCTAAGATCAAAAAATGGAATTACCGACAGCACTATTCTGCATTACGTTGCCGATACAGGCGATGTTGGATCATTAGGGTATATTCCTGGGGGACTAACTGGAAAATTTGAAGGGCGCTATCTTATGGAGCCCTATTATAAAAAAATAAAACAATATAACTATGTAGACGATAGACAAATTATTTATTATGACTTGGTTTTAACTAAAAAAAGTATTAACAATTTACAATTGCATGCTATTGAGTTGAAACAAACACATTTTAATTATTACTTCTTAAATGAAAATTGCGCTTTTTTTATAGGCAAACTACTAAATGTTGTATTGGAAGAAGATGTGGTAAGTCTAAAATCGCTCATATTACCATCACAAATTGTTAATACGCTTCATGACAAATTCTTGCTGAGTTCAGAATATCATCGAAAGCCAGGTACCCAATTATTCAATGACTACTATTCAAATTTAAATAGATCGCAACGTGTAGATGTAATTGATTTAATTCTAAAAAAAACAACCAATATTCCCTCAGATCAAAACACATTGAAGTCATTTTTATATATATCTGACTATTTAATTAATAACTATCCCAGATTAACTCCCGTAATTCGATATAATAGAATAAGAGCTTTTAAAGAGCTTCGGAAACAGGGGGATGTAAATATTAGACCTTCTCTTCAGAAACAAAACGAAGTATCTAAAATAAAGTCTAAAAAAATCTCTCTAGATTATGAATTATATAACCGATTTTCTATATATTATAGCCCCGTTTATTATAGAGATATAAGTTCCTTCAATATGTTGCAAACCAAAGAAATGGATCTTTTGTCTTCTGGGGTCATTATTGATTCGAAAGTTTCCCCACTATATACCTTAACATTGATAGATATCATCAACACATCACAATATAATAAGGTTCTAAATGCTTATTCTTGGCGAGTAAATAGTTTCTTTGCCTATAAAAAAAAACTTTTAACAGATCAGTCATTTGAGAGTGGGTTTTCATATAACATCAAAAATCAAAGTGTTGTATTTGGATTCCTTGGTTTCAACTACGCCTCCTACGATCAAGTAAAAGATGAGGCTTTAAATAACCTTCAACTGAATCCATCGATGAGGGTTGGGGTAAAACAAAAGGTTTTTGATGAAAATACAAATTGGTCTGTTTCTTATAATTACAGATATAGGCATAATTACATTGCTCTAAATTTGACCCATCACGGCTTTAAAGCTATTCATCAAGTAAGTTATAGTCATGGATATGACTTTGACAAGATTAAACTATCAACAATCATTCCTTTTTAAATGGAGATTGGTGAAGTCAGTTTAACTACGTAGTTGTTTTAAAAGTTCTAACTTTTCAGTTAAGGAGTTTGCGTCTGCTATTAATTTTTTTTCAAGACTTTCCAAAACATAATCTTTCATAGACATATTTTTCAACTGACAAATATCAATAAGTTGTTGTTTGAAGTCTTTGTCGACATCGATGATGATTTTCGGATGGTTAGTGGCTTTCATAAAACTCCCTCTTTTTGGTTTTAGTAAATATTTATTAAATAATTTATGAATTTATATTAACGCACTAACGTAACTACGTAAAGTTATATAAGATGCTTTATATATCATCTGATTGATGAAATTTCTTGATTACTATATAATGGTGCCCATGCCAAATCTTTCTTTAAACGAATTAACTTCTTTAGTTATTCAAAACCAGAACACCCTCATTGAAATTACAAATGAATCCTTTTTGTGGAGATTATTTGAAATTGGAAGTCCTTTAGTTATTATGGTCTTTACTGTCTTTGTTGCTATTTGGACTACAAAGAAACAAATTTCTGAAAACAATAAAAACGTTCAAAAACAAATAGATCAAAATATTGGGCTTTTAAAATCAGATAAACGTCTAGAATATTTTGATAAACATAGGAGATTAATCATAGAAACGATTGAAGAAGTATGGGCAACTGATGTGTCTTTATTTAAACTTGGGAATAAACTAAAACATATTCATCACTCTATATTTATGCTGAAACAGGTCTTAGAGTATAAGAAAAATAAAGAGTATTTCGATCAAGGAGATAATTTATTAGATGGACACCTGTCTAGAATGAACGACTGGGCTAATGATAAAAACTTGAATGGAAATAAAATAGAAATATCTGAACTTGATACTTTTGTAAAAAATGAAAGCGACACCGTTCAAAACGAATTAATGAAACTACTAACAAAAGAAATGTTTTTTAAAGAAGGCTCTATAATGACTACTCAAGATATGTATCAAAATAATCGATTTATTGAAATTCTAGCTATGATTAAAAGAACGCGGGAAGAAAATGAAAAACCTAGTTAACAATTCTTCATCTTTATCAACCAATCGTCTCTTCGACAAAATAAAAACAACAGAACAAGAATCAACCTGGTTTTATAACTTCTTCAACGACAACACAAAAAAGACATACCTCAGATCGGTACAACAGTTTTGCCAATTCCTAGGAATACAAAACAAAGAAGAGCTAAGAGACGTACAACCAGCGCATGTTATAGCCTTTCGAGATTTCCTTGAAAAAGAAGGGCTAAAGAAAACTACTATCGGAAACAGACTTAGCGGACTCTCTTCTTTATATGACGACTTAGTCAAAAATCAGATTATTAAGTACAACCCCGTATCTTCAGTTCGGCGCCCTAAATATGTAAACGACAAAGTCCTTTCACTTAGACTAACCGAGCCACAAATGATTGAGATGTTAGACAAACCAGATCAAACAACGTTGATTGGTCTTAGAGATTGGGTATATCTGTCTATTCTTTTTGGTACGGGATGTCGTATTTCTGAGGTTTGTAATTTGTCTGTTAAAGACAACTTTCAAGATGGTGAGTTTCATATTCTTAGGTTTACGGTTAAGGGAGGTAAAGAACATACAGTAGCTATAAACCCTACTTTACAGAGTAGAATCAATCAGTACTTAGACATGTCCGGTCATCGCATAGAAACAGACGCCCCTTTACTTCAAAGTTACAGTAGAAGAAACTCAGGTGGTAACACAAATATTACAACTATAACTGGAACAAGAATTTGGGATAAATATAAAGTATTAGAAGGATCAACCCCACACTCTAGTAGAACGACCTTTGCATCTGAGGCTATTCGACGAGGTGAGCACTTAGCTAATGTTCAAGATACCTTGGCACATGCTGACCCACGCACAACTCAGAAGTATAATAAGAATGAGTTTAACTATCATAATAGCGTAGCGTTGGGCGCTAGAATATAAAGTATGAAAAAACATGCAGCTCAAGTCTTTTTATTAATTATCTTATTGGCAATGACTTTTCTATTACATGGATGTGCACAGCATTACCCATCCAATCTCAATTCTGTGTATGGATTTTTTAGTGGAATATGGCATGGTCTTGTTTTCCCGTTTGCATTACTTGGAAAGATTTCATCATGGATTGCAACCTTCTTTGGTTTTTCAATTTTCCCTAATTTGACTCTTATTGGAAGGCCTAATTCAGGATTTTTATTTTATTATATTGGATATGGTATTGGACTATTATCTTGGGATAGTGTGTCCAGGAATACCTAGTTTCTAAAAGTTAAATTAACTTACCTAACATAATGTCCTTTATGTGTAGTAAATAGTAGAGCGCTGTTTTAGTGAAGTTTAAAGATGTTCGAATATGAAATAGACTGTATGTATGCAAAACCTGACAAGAAACAAAAAGGTTGTCAAAACGGAGGAAATTAATGGGTATCGGTTTTTTTAAAAGAGCTTCTTTAGAATCTGATCAAAAGCGGCTAAAACAATATAATGATACTTTAGTGGAAAATTTATCTAGTTATCAAAAAGATATTTTTGATAAGGTTTGCAACATACTTTCTGATTGTATCAGTATGCCAAAGTCCCAAATCTTAATACTTCACAAGCTAGAAAACATCTTCTTTAAATTACAAAAATATTATAAAGAAATCGAAGATATAGATTACAACCCTGTTCCGTTCAAAACATTAGATGAGTTTTATAAAAATTTATCTGAAAGAATCAACCAAACTTTCAATGTAAAATTAGTCTCAAAAGATTTATATCATTTAACGGACCTTGGTAGTTTAGTATCATTGATTTTATATCTGACTTCAAAAAACACATAAATGAATTTAATTATCAGAATAATGTAGCTTTTGGGGGCAAGAATTTAAATATGACTTTTAAAATACCCATTAATTCTTGTGCCCATTAATACATGTTTTGCAGCACCATCTAAGTCAGGAAAAAGTGTCTTATAATTTATATTCATCTTATTTAGAAATATTAGGCACTCATTACGTTCTTTATCGGGGATCAAATACTTATTTAGTGAGATGTCTTTATACTTATCATTTAAACAGGTCTCCAAATTAATATAGAAACTAGAAAGAAACGTAAATAAACCTGATTGCGCTTTTTGCCTATCGTTGTGTTTGGAACAATAATCTACAAAAGATATTAATTTATTTTCAATAAATGTAATAGCATTTTGAATAGTGTTTTGATCGCTATTACAGAAACTTTTATTAACTTTTTCAATAGCAACTTTATTTAACGTGTAAACTACACGATTATTATCTTCATTAAAATCTTTACCTAATTCTTTTTCATCTGCAAAAGCAAAAAACAGTGCAACAAAGGGGGATTTTGTCCAATCTAAAAGTTCAGTAGGTAGACCATGGTGTTGGCCCAAAGCCTGCAAAGCAATATCCCCGCTTAAATCGGTAGTTAACTTCTCGGTGGGGATATTATTTCTGAAATTGTCTATTAAGGCCTTAATACCTGGTAATTCATCATTTTTTAAACATTCTCGTATATAAGTAGTAGTTAATTTCATAGTCTCTTTTTTAAGACCACGGTAAACAAAGTCTGAGCTCTCAATTTCTTCTATTTTGAATTTATCGATAAAATCTTTAAAAGAATTTAATTTAGTTATAACAATATTATTACTAGTGTTTTCCATTTAGAGTTTCTCCTTCTTAATAATAGTTTGATAGAGGGAGCGTGTCTATTTTCATGGTTCTTTTTTTCTGAATATACCTATAAACAGTCATCCGACTCATATCCAAAGCCTCAGCAATTTCCTGTACCGTCTTCTCATTTTTCATATACATCTCATAAGCCATCTCTTTCTTAGCCTTATTATGAACATCAGGCCGACCACCAAATCGCCCTCTAGCTCTAGCGGTAGCTAGTCCAGCTCGAGTCCGCTCAATAATCAAACCACGTTCAAGCTCAGCAAAGGCACCCATAACATGAAAAAAAAATTACCTGTAGGAGTAGACGTATCAATAGCATCTTTAACAGACTTAAAATGAATACCTTTATCTTTAAATCCTTCAACCAACTCGATAAGCTGTTTCAGAGTCCGGCCTAAACGGTCCAATTTCCAAACAACCAAAGTATCGCCGTCTCTTAAATAAGAAATAGCTTTCTGTAATTCAACACGTTCTTGTCTGGCCCCAGAAACTTTCTCAGAATAAATCTGATCGCACTCTTCTTTTTCTAGGGCATCAATTTGAACATCTAACTTCTGATCGTCTGTCGAAACTCTTGCATAACCAATTTTCATAATTTACCTCCGAATTCATAATAACACTGAGAAACATAAGTCAGTCTCGTTATTGAGTAATGGGATATAGTTTGTGTTACTTAGTAATGAGACATGAGAAGAGGAGAAGGTTGTATCATAACTAGATTGAGGATTTGAATGTTTCGTATACGGCCGTTTTTGTTCCTCTTTTTATCGTTGGGAAATGCAAGAGAAAAAAAGGGGAGGCAACCCTGTAGGTAGTTAGGACGGCTGCTCTAAAACAACTATGGATATGCCAGTCTATGGACAGCCAGGAAAACAGGGTTTCCTCCGCCTGACCACAGTCTTTGGACAACTCGTTGAGTTGACCACATACCCACAGTTTCTAGTGCGAGTAGTGTTTTTAATGGGGAGGAAGTCCAACCCCTAGCCCCAATCCTTGGGGATTTTTGTTTTTACCGGACACTCTGTTCGCTTATATATTTTTTGGCCATGTTGATCTGTGCCTCTGATAATTCAAGACAGAAAGACACGATGTGTTGCTGGATACCTGGTGGTAGGTAAGGATTTAGTTTTAGACTTAGTTTATCTACTTCATCTCTAACCCTTTGTTTATCCGCTTGAAATTGATCAATTAAGGCTTGTTTCCCGTCCCTTATAGCTTGTGTGACTGCCTCTGTATGTCCGTAACGAGCTGCCCCCATAAGAGCCGTATCTCCATTATTATTTGTAGCCTCTAGATTTGCCCCTGCCTGAACTAACGCTTTGATTGTATCTGTATGTTCGTTATAAGCTGCCACCATAAGAGCCGTCATCCCACCCCTATCTGTAGCCTCTAGATTCGCCCCTGCCTGAACTAACGCGCTGACTGACGCTGTATGACCGAAATAAGCTGCCCGCATAAGAGCCGTATTTCCCTTATTATCTGTAGCCTCTATATCCGCCCCTGCCTGAACTAACGCTTTGATTGACGCTGGATTACCGAAATAAGCTGCCCCCATAAGAGCCGTATCTCCATTATTATCTGTAGCCTCTATAACCGCCCCTGCCTGAACTAACGCTTTGATTGCCTCTGTCTTACCGTACTCAGCTGCCAATATAAGAGCCGTACTTCCATTATTATCTGTAGCCTCTATATCCGCCCCTGCCTGAACTAACGCTTTGATTGTGTCTGTATCATCGTTATTAGCTGCATGCATAAGAGCCATATCTCCATTATTATTTGTAGCCTCTAGATTTGCCCCTAACTCAACTAACGCTTTGACT
>QFBU01000032.1 GCA_003265975.1 Candidatus Marinamargulisbacteria bacterium SCGC AAA071-K20 | reverse complement strand
TGATTATACAGTCTGTATCCATTTATAGGGTGGCGTTTAGCACTAAACTTACCTTTTCGGTCCCACCGTCTTAAAGTTTCTGGGTTTATTTCTAATATCTCAGCCGCTTTTTGTATTGTAATTAATTTATTATTCATGTCTTTAACCTTATACATCATTATACTCCTTTTGTATTAGTATTGAAGCGATTTGTTTTAAAACGATAGCCTCATCGCTATTAGAATTTGTTTCTTTAGAGTCGGAAAACTCCTTCATAATGTCACCTTGCTTAAACTCATCTATATGCCCATAACTTGAGAATGTAGTGATAACATTTTTATGTCCAAGGTTTGCACTCCAGGCTTTAAATTGTTCCGGTGTGCGACATTTTTTATAAGCCAGTTGAACAAGCGAGTTACGAAAAGAATGAGGACAATAGCCTTGAATTCCAACTGATGCCAACGCTTTTTTTATTATATTTCGAGCCGACCCTGTACTTTTCCAGTGAACATTGTCTAATTCTGTTACTGAAACTGGGGACTCACCAACTTTGTTTCTAGGGAATATGGGGTCATCGCTTGAAAATCCCTTTTCCCTTATTAAGAATTCAACATATGAATTAATTGACTCAAAGCAGACGTTATCAATAGGGAAAAAATAGGTTCGAATACGTTTTCTGTTTTTTGTCCTTACTGCGTTTGGATGCTGATGAATACATCTATCAGACATGTCTATGTGTTTTAACTTAAGAGAAATCAGTGCGTTAATTCTAGCACCCGTAAGCGAGAGAAGTGACATCAGGGCCTTATTCCGTTTTTCTACAGGTGTACCGTATGGCATCGGTTTAATAGCGTTTACAATCTGATCAGTAGCTATCCAGCGTCTTGGTGTTGTCGCCGCTGCAATAGCCTTGTCTTCTCTAGATAAGCTTAGGTACTCAATCTCATGGTAACGAACTTTACCTTTGTAACTAGGCTGCAGACATAACCATTCTAGGAATCCCATTGTGTATTTGGAAACTTGTAATACATACGATTTGCTTAGCACTCCTCCAGTTTGTTGGGACGGTGTATTTAACAATTGTTTTTTAAACGCTTTGGCTATGTCCTTATTGAAATGCTCGTAACCTTTGAAACCAGTAAATAAATCAAAGCGATATAAAGATTCTCGAACACTTCTAATCGTTGTTAGCTTGTATCCTTTTTTACTATGCTCTAACCAATCAAAATAATGGTATTTGATCCGCTCGTTCTTTGCGTTGTATTGCCGCATCATGATTCCCCTTTCTTTTGTGAGTGTTTAGGGTGGTGGGAGTGGAACATGTTAATCGTTTTTCTGCCTCCTGATTTTTTTTGTCTGAATTTGGGGATATCTTATTTACAATGCATTCGCAAACTGGACATCTAGACTGAGAAAAAGTGCGTTTTAGGCCACCTTCTTTTATCCAAGAATTTTCATAGTCAAAAAGGACGTGGTCACGACATTTTACACAATAAACTTTACTGGGATCCGATTTCTTTTGTTTTGCTGGCCGATTTTTATAGATCCAAGAAATAAGGTCTCCTCCGAAAACCGTATAGGGGATTTTTCCATCTATCTGTGGGAGTCCATTTTTTAACCACGTGAATACTGTGTGTTTGTGTACCTGAAAAACTTCAGCCAAGTCTTCTGCCCTATAGCATCGATGCTTTTCTATGAGTTTTGGGTTTAATTTTTTTCGGAAGGGTCTAGTCATCAGATTTTTTATCCCATTCCAAAAGCAATGAAAAAAAACAAACGATGTTGTTAATAATCTCTTCTGCATCCTGGACTGTCATTTCTTTAGACGAGAAAGGTTGCCATTCAGAGATGGTTTGATCTATTAGATTTTTATCAACACGCTGGTTTTGCATGTGTAATATTGTTCAATGAGGTACTGGGTAGATAAAAGGGGGGTAGTTAGGTGTATTTGAAGCCCAAGTTGGGTGTATTTCTATTTCAACTTAATGAGAGAGAATAATTTTTTATTCCTTATTACTCGGCACCGCAGTCAAAACGCATTTGCCGTCATAGATTAAAATATCAATTGTTGTTCCATCTTTTTTTAGGCCTAGTTTTGGCTTTATCGTTTGGTGTACAACATCATGTATCACTGATAGGCACTTCTTTTTGTCCGTATTTTTTGGCTCACCTAATATATCTATGGCTAAATATTGAACTTGGCATTCATAATTTTGTGTTCTTAAAAGGTCGTTTAGAAGTTTGAATCCTTTGTGTTGTTTTTGGAAAACATGTTCATAATCACCGTGTCTTGCATGTCCCGAGACTGGCCTAAAGTGCAGTTTTCCAAAGCTTACCCATTCTTTTTCTATTTGATTTACCTCTTCCCAAGTGCGCAATACATTTATTGTTAAATCCCATTTGAGTTGATTACTATTCTGATTTATATGGATATCCACAATTTGTATATATCCCTTGCCTTCCAACATTAAGAAAAACTCAAGAGGCTTATATTTATTATGTTTTTGAAAAAAATCGACCATAGAAAAAAAAGATTTTTAGGCCCATAATTTTTTACAAGTGCATCTATTCGTTTGTAGAACAGTGGAAAATGTTTCGAAACAGAATAGAAATTAGCTTTGGGGCTAGCCAAATTTGAGCATTGAAAGTTATGGATATACTCTGCTAAAAAATAGTTTATTGCCTGAGAATCGAATGACTCGTCACAAATTATATCCAGTGCCCGTGAAAGTGATGAGTAAAACTTGCGGTAATTTGTTCCAACTCCTTTCATAGGAAAGTGTTGTTGAGATATATTTTTGTTTATTTTTTCTACTAGTTCTTCAACTGGTTTTCTTGTTAAGGTTGTCGTAGTTTTGTCACTGGTTCCCTTACATTCAACAAGATAAATTTTACTTTTGGTCTTAGTCCACTCTTCGGAGATTTTTAGCTTAGCAGGAATTCCGTAATATCGGTTTAATCGATCTAAAAATAATAGATTCCCAAGCAAATGTTTATGCAGGAGTTGTATATGATCAAGGTTAATTCCTTTTAACTTCCAAGTTACTAATAACAGTAATTCATCTTCATCTAAGTAATTGAGAAACATAGCATAACATTATACAATTCAAGCATGAATCGGTCATGATGAGTATTGTTTGTTTTTTTGTTTTGCTCAAGTCACATTCCGGGCATGCAACAATGATAGCCGTTTGAGAATAATATTTTTATCGAGGGAGCGTCCATAATTCGAACTTCATTTAATATCTTTTTTATCTTGTGTTTCTTTCTTTTGTTTAATCAACCAATTAGTTGTGAAACATTCGATTACCCATCTCAAGGGTATGTGATTTCTCTAGAAGATAATTGGGATATAATCAGCACCCCAAATTCAGAAAACAATATTCTTTCTGCCCTAAAAGACAATATCTATATCACTTTCTTAAAGGTGGATTACAGCAGAGAGCTGAAGGCCATGGCCGAAGATAATAATCTTAATTTAAAACAGGATTTTAATACGATTTACCCGTCAAAAAAAGAACTGCAAGATCTAATTTTAGCTCTTTCAAATACTAACCCAATGGAAATACTAAAAGCAGCTAAACTTAGCGACCCCGAGGAACAAGGATATATTTGTGTAATTGAAGAAACCTTAAACGGTTCAAGAAATCCCATTTATAGAAAAGCATTTCTTTATTTAGTTCCTAGAGAAAGCTCTCTCCTTTTATTTTTCTCTGGAGTTGCAAGTGGTGACAAATCAAAGCTTGAAGAATATTTTACTGAAAACAAAGACTCTTTGATAACTATATTAGAGTCTCTTAAATTCTATCCCGAAAAGAAAATGAATTATAACTCCCTATTTTCTACACAGGACTCCCTAGGTCTATTTGCGCTTGCAGCAGTATCGTTAATTTTCCTATTTTTAATAGCTAGAACTAAGCTTAGTATAATAATAATCCCGACATTCATTCTTATCACAACTTTAGTATCGGCCTTCGGACTATACTTGGTTTACATTGCATTTAAGAATTTTTCTTTTCACTGGACATATTTAGCTATCTCAATTTCATTAGGAGCCTATAACTATTTGATTTTTGGGATTTCAGGGAGAGCGCTAGAAAGACGAAATAAGATAAAAATATCTGACTTTCTGACAAACAATAAAGAAAGCTTAGAATACGATGGGAAGCTTACCCGTCTGCATTCCGTTTTAATGATAGGTTTTTTACCTTTTTTTACATTTCTATTAGGCGTAGCCTTTTTAGCCGCAATAACATATGTCATTTACGGTTTCATGCTTATCAGCATTCTTCCTCTTGTCCCAATTGTCGGTTACGTTGCACTTGGGGTTGTTGCATTTGTTACGGCCTACGGTCTCCTTTTTAGTATATTTAGATTATTTTTTCCAAAGGTGAATGAGCAGTCTGGCGTTCTCCTTTCGGAAACTGACGAAAAAGAGATCTGGGGTCTTGTGTCTGGAATAGCGAAAAAATTAAATACGAAAAAAATTGACCAAATATTAATAGCGGCTACAACTGGTATCTCAGTTCATCAAAAAGGCCCTTCATTTCTTGCATTTTTTGGTTTAGGAAAAAGATGTTTAACCTTAGGTGTTCCCACATTGTACGGGTTAACAGTTGATGAGTTTGAAGCAATACTGACCCACGAATATGGACATTTTGATAATAAGGATACGAACTGGGCCATAATCACTCACACAGTGGGCCAATCTCTAATTCAAGCATTTAATTCTCTCCCAGGAAAAATCGATAATGAAGACAAAGAAGAGTCAGGGGGCATTATCCTTTATAACCTTATAATGTTTTTAAACCCGGCATATTGGATATTGTTAGTTTTCATCAACCTTTACTTCGAATGCACTTCTTCATTTTCAAAAATCGGAGAAATAAAAGCAGATATTCATGCCATAAAATTGAAAGGCCCTAAAAACTTTTATGAAGGACTTCTAAAAGTAGCGCGGAATGACATAATTTTTAGTGAGATAATAGAGCCCAAAATTATCCCGAGATTAATTGATGACAAATCAGTCTTTACAAATTTTTGCTCAATGGTAGAAATTGCCGAAAATAGTTTCGAGAAGAAAGACATAGAGTCTATCAACAACGGTATTTTAAATGACGATACAGAAAGTAAGTTTTCAAGCCATCCTTCACTGAAGATCAGATTTTCACATGCAAGAAATTATAAAGAATTTGATGAGTCGAAAAAACAAACTACCAATAGAACCCTTTTTACTAAAAAATTTAGTGATTGGGACGAGTTAAATATTAAGGTTTCAGATCAATTCTATGATGATTTGATATCCAAGCTAAAAATAATGGCCTCCAAACTTGAGAAGGTAGAGTCTGAAGATTCTAAAGAAAAGAAATGAGATTTTTGAGAACGATACGATATCTGTTCAAGCGGATTCAAAAAAATTCTACGCAACCTTTAATAAGTTCTCTATTTCGTTAGTCTCGATTCTAGTTAGATTCAGGTCAACGGAAAAAGTTCGATAACAATCAACAAACCCCAGCCAAATCTCATTTTCATCATATTTCATTTCTAATTTCGTGCTTGAAGATTTTAATCATAAATATCGTTCAATTATTACCACCTTTGTTGGAATTTGAGTGTAATATTTTACCAAAGTTTAAAGGAGCATCAACTGAATCAGATGAGAAAATTTTTTGTACAATAATATTTGATAATTCCGATGAAGGATGGACAGCGTCAAGCCCATAAGGAAACCCGTTGTAAAAAGCCACTGACTCGTTGCTGAAATCAAAAACTTTACCAAAAATATTCGCCGATAATTCCTTATAGCTTTTGAATGTCTCATATAATTGCTTTCGTTTTTTTATTTCCTTTATTTGAGCCATATTTATGGCTCCTAATGTAACAATTAATTTAATATTATGGTGATGTGCTAACTTTCTAATTTTTTCTAAATGCAAAATATTTTTATCACCAATTTTAAAATCTTTGTATTCGTATTCGAAATATCTAAAGTTAGTTTCGATTAGTTTAGGGGGGAATTCATATATGTAAGCTCCATTTTTCTTATGTGTGATAATTTTCTTTCCTAAAAACTTGTAATAAACTAATCGCCAAGCGTCTGAAAAAGACTTCCAGGAAAAATATGTTTTTAATAATAAGTCAAACTTGTTTTCTATTTTTTCATTTATCAGATATTTATAAATTGGTGACCTTATAAGTCGAATGTCTGAAGGGAGGTTTTCGTTCAGGTTAAAAAAATCCAAATTTAGAATAATTATTTTTGGAACCTGTTTATCAATAAGATGCCTTACAATGGCCAAATAACTCAAAGTCTGGGCATTATGTACACAATAATTATAAGCCTTTAAACCGGTCAGTTCTTCAATGAGTTCTGGGTCGTAGTGGTTTGCGTTACTACTTCCAAGAATAAAAATCTGATATTCATTTTTCTCTACATTCTCTATATGAGAATATTTAAAATTTCCACCAGCAGAAACAGCCTTGTTTTCAAGGTTCCAAACATTAATGCCTAATTTATCGTAAGGATCTACAGACAAAACAAATAAAAAAATAATGAAGCCAATCGTAAGGCTCGTTAATAAAAAGGTCTTAATATAAGATATATGTGTTTTCATCATTAAAAATTGAAATACAAGAATTCTTTAATATTATTCATAAACATAAGTGACCCGACAAGCACTGCCGCACTTATATATGCGTATCTTTTCTGTGAGAAATCAATTTTATCAATGAGTTCGTTTGAATTCATTGATTTTGCAACAAACGCCAAGAATACAATTATCCAGATGACTGTATATTTTGTTGCTCCAACATTATTTGCCCAAGGTGTACCAAAGGTAATATTCAAAGCTGGTAAAATCGAAAAAAAACCTGCTGCCCAATCAGGAAAAAAAACTCCCTTGAAACCAGCCATAGATTTTATAACTTGAATAGCTTGATTGAAATCTTTTGCTCTAAAAAACACCCACATTAAATTAACAAAATTAAATGTAATGAACCAACCCAATATTATATTTAGTTTTAGCCCCATTTTTTCCCATATACTATGTAAACACAAAGCAATACCATGTAGTCCTCCCCAAATTAAAAAAGTCCACCCAGCTCCGTGCCATATCCCCCCAATAATAAATGTTAATATTAAGTTTCGTAGTTTTACGGATAGACCAAACTTGTTACCTCCTAACGGGATATAAACATGATCTTTTAAAAACCGACCCAAAGTAATATGCCAAGATCTCCAGAAAAGTTTGATATTACTTGCTTTATAAGGTGAATTAAAATTCTGAGGCAAAACAATATTAAATATCATCCCTAGTCCTATAGCCATGTCAGTATACCCACTGAAATCAAAATACAACTGAAACGTGTACGATAATGAGGTGATCCATCCTTCCGCGAAACTTAATGTCTCTGCATTTCTAAAGCCATTATTAGCAAAGAATGCAAAATTATCGGCAATAAGCACTTTCTTGAATAAACCAATTGTAAAAAGAAAAATCCCTTTCTTGATCATTTGAAAATCAATTTTCTTGTCAAATTGAAACTGACCAATCATTTCCCTGTAATGCACAATTGGACCGGCAATTAATTGGGGGAAAAAAGATACAAATAGTGTATAGCCAATTAGAGTATTTCCTTTGATCTCTCCAGAATAGGCGTAAACCAAATACGCGATCTGCTGAAATGTAAAAAAAACTTATTGCTAAAGGAAGAATTATTGAATATCGATCGAATTCGACGCTCAATGAACTGCCTACAATTTCCAAGATAAAATTAGTGTATTTATAAAAAACAAGCAGCATGACATTGCAAATGATTCCTATATATAAGACTCTTTTTTTACGATGTTCTGTGAATTTCTCCTTGCACAAAAAACTACCGCAAATAAAATTAAACCCTATTGAAGTCATCAAAAGCACAATATATATAGGTTCCAACACATATAAAATATTAGGGAGGCTAAGACGAGCCATATCTGAGCATACCGAGATGAGTATTTAGATCGTAGAAACCAAAAGCCGATTAAACTGAGTGGCAAAAAAAGAAAGATAAATAAAAATTAGTTGAATAGCATCATTCTATTTTAGCGGCTTTTTGAAATTTGATATAGGGACGGAATTATGCGTAGGCTAGCTCAGATTTTTCCGCCATAAAAAAAGTTCTAATCTGGTCCAAGTACCCCAGCCACAAAAATTAAGACAGCAACGCTGTCTTTTTTGTTTTGTGGGTGTGGGAGCGCAGATTCGAACAGCCAGGAGCGCCGACCGAATAGGGGGGGTAGTTCCCGAAGGGAACGGCAAGCGAGGCAGACTTGGTCATAGCGAGCCCTAGCGAGTAGTGACTCGAATCCAGCCACCCCAGCCATACTTTACTTTCCGGTAATAAACCTTCAGATTTAAGTTCATTGCCCGATATAACATAAAAAATTCATGAGTTAAAAATGAGCACATTTGAGATAATAATGGGATGGAGCCATTTCAACTAACTTTGTTTTCTAAATTCCTGTTCTAAACTGTGTGAAAATGAAGTAAGTAAAAGTTTCGCTGTTTGATAAAAAATAGATTTTTTGTATTTATCAAAGGTGTCATTTTCATAAAATGACCGGATGTCTTTTTTTTCTTTTGAGAACGCCAATTGTTTTTGGAAGGCATCTGCATAGGTACGTTTGACATACAAAAATAGGCTTCGTTCTACAATTACAACCAACGTAACAAGATATAGAGCTGCAAGAAGAATGGAGGTTATCCCTCCTTTTAAAAATAGAGTGCCTAATTCGTTCATTATGGGGTGTCCCTCTTTTTAAATTTGTTTCGCCACATTAATAAAAAACCTAGAAGACTCAGGAAGATGCCTGAGAGGACAAAGGCGACCATAACAATGTCTCTGCCATTTCGGCCTAATGGACCCCTCAAAAAATTCCATTTATGAAAAAAAGAAAATGAAAACCGTTCCCACTTTCCCGATCTATTAACTTGGTCGACTAAAAGACCTGAAACGGTATCGATATATAGGCTTCTGTTGTCTTTTGAATTTGTTTCAACTTTATATACAGGTAATCGTTTGTTCCTAAAGTCATAAAAGACGCCAAACCGCTTTACCTTGGTTGTAGGGCCGATCTCAACTTTGTTGCTTGTGAATGATTTAGCAAGGTGTTGGGCCATTTCGAGATCGCTTAAGTCCTGATAGAGATGCCCAGAAATAGTTGTGTAAATGACATTCTTTTCACTAGGGATGCCATCAAAATTATTTTTATGCGCCCTCTTTTTCTGCGCAATTCCGATTCTATAGAAATGTTCATTTTGGGGGCCTCGAACTATTGAAACGCTGTTCACGGCCTTATCTCTATAGGGCTTTATCCATGAGAAGTCGGAAGAAAAGTGAGCTGGCTCCAATAAGAGTGGTTCGCTTTGTTTCATCCCAAAAATGGGGGTGGTTGAGGTGCTATATATAAGATGATACCCGCCGCTGATAGCAAAAAATAATAGAGAGAAACTTACAAAATACCCCAAAAACCGGTGTAAACGTCTGGTGGAAAATAGAGGGCCTAAGCCTTTTCTTTTTTTAATTAGTATTGCGATCCCCGATAATCCTAGCCCCAATATTGAGAGGACCCCAATCCCAATGATCATTACACGTAACCATTCGATTCCGTCTAGCCATTTGAACGTGTGTAGATGGATAAATATTTTTTGGCACCTAATTTTTAAATCGTCTGTAAGGTATGCGAGTGCATTTGTTTCTGTATAGATATAGGTGACGGGGTTGTTAGGGGCATCAAAGGCAATTTTATAAACGGGTAGTAATCGGTTTATTTTAGGATAAGCTGTGTCAAATTCAGTTTGCAATGAAATATTTCGAATGGGGGTTCTGATCCCTGTATAGTAACGGGCTAACCATATGGCTTGTAATTTGTCCTGACCTTGGATTTCACCGTAGGTGTCTAAATTAAAATAACGCCGAGTAGCGCTTTTCTTTTCTGTGATTTGAAGGAAATCTTCTTTTTCTGAGGGTACGATTTTAATAATAGTTGGGTTAGAAATATTGTTTGTTCTTAGGATCACTGGAATGGCTTTTAAGCTATCGGTAGTGAGGGTCATTTTCGGTGGGTAAAATTGAATGGATTTGGGGCCGATCCAAGTCATTATGGGGTGGGTGATGCCTGAAATGCCCATAATGATAAAGAACATGCCACCTAAAACAACGACGGCCGTTTTTCCGTGAAAATTGAAAAGTGATTTTAGAGAAAGCATATCTATTAAATGTCTACCTTAAGCCCGGCAAAATAATGTCTTGGAGTTCCCGGTCGGTAGGCGATGTCGGTATCGCCTACTTGATTGGAGGTATAAACCGAGTAACGTTGATCAAGTACGTTCATAATACGTGCGTAAAATTTGAACTGGTTCGAAATCTTGTAGTTAAGCCGAATATTTAACAAGTAATGGCCTTTGTAACGGTTGGTATTTGTTTCGTCTGTAAAATACGGACCAATTCCGTTTAAACCAAAAGAGGCCGTAAGTCCTGAAAGCCAAGAGGGGTTGTAGTCCATCCCGATGTGGGCGGTGTAGTCAGGGGAAAAAGCGACTTTATTTCTGTCAAAATAGACTTCTACATTTTTAAATTGCGTTCTAGAAAAGTAAACATAGCTAAACTTTTCGTAGGTATGCTGGCTGAGGCCCGTAGCGACTCTAAATTTAATTTCATTGCCGAATAATTTTTGAAATTCTATCTCTATTCCGCGATGGGCTGTTTTTCCAGCATTGGTTATTTTCCGATCACTGCCATCGATATAGGTAACGATGTCGTCGGACTTGGTCATGTAATACGCTGCTATCTCATAGGAAAAACCATCGGTTTTCCCTCGCATTCCTAATTCGAAATTATCTGCTTTAACGGGCTTCAAATCGTCTGTATTTTGGGTCGACCCTGATCTGAAGAGACGGGAGATAGAGGGGACCCTGAAGGAGTGGCCATAGTTTCCAAAAAAGTTGATCTCAGGTCGGTATCTATAAGTGAACCCAGTTTTGGGGCTTAGGTGCCGGTGCTTAATTGTTTGAGAATTAGGCCTATAATATTTTTTAAAGTTATTAGTGCTAAGGCTATCTAATGGGGTTGCGTAATTGATGTTGTAATAGTCAAAG
Organism: Candidatus Marinamargulisbacteria bacterium SCGC AAA071-K20; assembly: GCA_003265975.1. Lineage (GTDB taxonomy): Bacteria > Margulisbacteria > Marinamargulisbacteria > AAA071-K20 > AAA071-K20. The sequence goes on along the minus strand of QFBU01000032.1, from coordinate 4,180 downwards.
CGTAGCCCGGAAACCACCTGAAAGGTATCAGAAGCTTGCCATGCGTATTGGGTATAGGGTGATAGGACCATTTGTTTGACCGTAAAATCGTATAAATTGGTACCCGTCGCAGTGTGGCTTGTGTAGATATCGCCATTTTTTGTGACGGTTATTTGGTCTTCAGTATAGGTTGCGGGCGAGTAGTCTAGATCTAGGCCTATGGTAAATTCATTTTTTGAATCTGAAGATTTTGTTCTTATTTTTGACTGGAATCCGTAGGATTGAAAAGTCGTTGTTCGGATATTGGGATCGTATGTGATCATCCAAGAAGGCATCATCGTGAGGTTGTTGTCTCTATAAAAGGGCATAAACGAAAATTTTTGGAGGTAGTCTGTTTCTAATTCGAACGCGGTTGAAACCCTTAACGCAGATAGGTCTCGGTATCCGATTTTCCCGGAATAAAGATTTTTTGATGGATTGTTAGTGTAGTCGTTTATTTTCAAGGTAGAAATGCCACTTTGATCAACTGTGGTGTAAGCAAGTACGGTGCTTGATTGCAACGAATTAGATAAAAATTGGTCAAATTGAAGGGTGCTTGAAACCCGACTAAAATCGGAGTTTTCTCGGTAGCCGCCCGTGTCGGTAATATTTAAATCAAGCCGAAGGCCCGTATCTAAGAAATCTAACCTATCGGTTGCCGAGAGTAATATTCGATTCCACTTAAATGAGCCTATTTCAGGGTGAAGAGAAAGGGTTCTTTTATCGCCAGCAGGTTTTGTGAATATATTGATAATACCCCCAATTGAGTCGCTACCATAAAGTGCGCTTCCGGGGCCTTTTGTTATTTCTACCATAGCCGCTTGTGGCACATTAATTTCGTATAATGCGTTGTGGTTAAAGAATCCAGATGGACGGGTGGGTAAATTGTTTTCTAAAAAAAGGTACATGCCTGTGGTTGTGATGGGTCCACGAATGGCGGTCATGTGTGATTCGCCACCCAGGTTATTGATATGAACGCCGGATCTACGATTAAGAAGCTCAGCAGGATGCGAAGCGGATACAGACTGGATTTCCTCTTCTGCAATTCCGCTTACTGAATGGGTTGATTTGGCCTTTTCGGTTTTTTCTTTCGTTGCGGTAATAACAATGTCGGGTAGTTGGATAACCTGATTTTTTTCCTCAGAAATTATCGGAGAAGAGCAAAGTATAAAAATGACTAACGGTAGTAAACGATATCGATTCATTGCCAAACCTTTTCTTTTGTGTCTAAATACAGCCTGAATGAAGAATATCAGAAAATATCTTTTGGAGAAATGTGACATATTGTCGCAGTAAGTAAAATGGATCAGTCAGTTAAACATAAAAACCTGCGTCTTCTTCTTGTTTTGAGGTGGATAGCCATCATAGGCACCTTGGCATTGGTTTGGGTAGCATCTCGTTTTTTTTACATGGTAATTCCGATTCATTTGATATTTGTGACTGTTGGCATAATGATTGCCTTTAATTTGCTTTCATTTGTTTTTATTAAGAGATCTTCGTTTACGGAAAGGCCCGTCTTTATTTTTTTGCAGCTGGTTTTTGATATCCTTATTTTTACTTCTATACTTTTTTGCACGGGCGGGATGATGAACCCTTTTACGGGCCTCTATTTAATTCAAATCATTCTAGCGGCCATATTACTTCCCCCTGTTTATTGTTGGGTCACGGTCGTTTTGACTGGGGCGGGCTATCTTTTTATTTCGGGTAATCATATTCCGATGCATTATGCCCATCATGGGCACTCTAGTGATTTACATTATCAAGGGATGATTGTCAGTTATCTTATAAGTGCCGTTTTAGTTGCTTATTTTGTGGTGAAGATGTCGAATAATATTCGAAAGCGAGATTTAACGATCCAACAGATGACGAACCAGATGAAGGAAAATGCGTTGGTGTCGGAATTTGGATTAGTTGCGGCAAATACCGCCCACGAGCTTGGGACACCCTTGTCCACAATTCATCTCAATTTGGATGATATTATTCAAGACCATCCCAAATTTGATAAGGATCAACGCATAGAGAAAATTAGATCTCAGATTCGTAGATGTAAACATATTATTACTGATACCCTTAGCAACTTTCGGCAGCATACTAAAGATGACGCCCCCCAGGATTTGGGGGCTTTTATCGAAAAATTGGTTGAAAAATCAAAGCAATATTACCCGGGGGTAAAAGTAACGGTTGATAAGAAATTGGACCAATCTGCCGAGATCTCTTCCTCGAAACTAATAGAACAATCGATTACCACAATCATCGAAAATTCTGCCAATGCGTCGCCAGGGGATGTGGATGTTTTAATTTTTTCAAAGGATGAACATTTGTGTTTTTGTATTCAGGATAAAGGGAACGGAGTCTCTGATGAGGTCATTAATAATATTTCAAATCTTGAAGTTCCTTTTTCTTCTTCCACAATGGGAATGGGACTCAAATTGGCTAATTTTATGATTAAAAGATTGAAGGGAACGCTTACTTTTGAAGTTGAAAATGGTACCAAAGCAGACATACGAATACCTTTCGAAAGTTTAATGATGGAGCCAGCAGAACGCGATGAGTAAGTCCTTTTTATTGGTAGATGATGATCCTGATTATTTGGAAATATTAGACAAACAACTAACTCGAAATGGATTTATGGTTGTTGCCGTGGACGATTTTTCAAAAGCAGAGTTAGCCATTTCATCACGTTCATTTTCCCACGCAATCGTAGATTTAAATCTGAAAAACAATTCGGGCTTGCGCCTTATCCCAAAAATCAAAGAGAAAAACCCTGAAGCCAAAGTAGTCGTTCTTACTGGTTACGCAAGTTTTAACACGTCCATAGACGCAATTAAGCTGGGCGCGTCCTACTATTTGGCTAAGCCTGTGGGAATACAGGAGATATTGGCGTCATTTGATAAGCAACCTCTTACCGGTTTAGAAGCAGAAGGCGCGACGCAAACAAAGGATATAAAACACCAAGAATGGGAGACTATTCATCAAGTCTTGAAAGAAAATAACTTTAATATTTCTAAGACGGCTGAAGCCTTGGGGATGCACAGGCGAACTTTACAGCGAAAAATTAAGAAGAAGTTGCCTTAATTTTTTAGAGGGATACGTTCCATATTATTTATTAGAGGTATGCTGTGTCTAAAGGCGTATACCCAATATATTTACAAGGGGTAAAAAGGTTATACAACCTTAGTAAGTTTCCATACGGATTTGCTTTTAAAAAAGCGCGGTATTTTACCCGTTAAAGATAAGATCCAAAAAATCCTGCCAGAAGAGCGTAAGGTTGTTGGATACGATAAGTCATACGACTACGATTACTTAGTTATCTGTACTGGAGCAAAGCCAAATTACGACGTCGTACAAGGCGGCACTTTAGGCGATGACGCTAGATCTATTTGCAGTTTACACGACGCTATTTCCAGGTGTCTTAGTAGAAAAGACAAACCGCCTTTACCGGAACTTTAAAGACTATGTAACACTCGAGGACCTAGACCTTTCAATTCACCTGGTTAAACAAAACAAAATTATTAGTAAAGACAGTAGGTCGACTCAAAAATTCATGCACGGTATCCAGCTCCTCATGGCAAAGAATTATATCGACAACCTATCTGAAGAGGTAAAAAAAGGTCTACAGGAAAAAGTTGAACAAGGAGGTTACCCAGGGGCTGCTCCATTTGGGTATATAAACAACCGAGAATTACACACAATAGAGGTACACCCCGATACAGCCCCAATCGTAATTCAATTGTTTAAACTCTATTCAACAGGCAACTATTCCTTAAAAACATTAAGAAAAGCCATAATTCAAGAAAACTTGCTTTCTGGTTTGAGCAAATATAAAAGCTCGGTAGCCCAGCTTCATAACATCCTCACAAACCCAGTATACATAGGCAAAATTCGATTCGGTTACCCGGACTATTGGAAAGCATCAAAACGCTGACAAGGATTATTACGACACCGGATCAAAAATTCTCGAACTCGATTCAAAAGCCTATTCAAAATTACAATTATCCACCTGAGCTATCGAGATATTGAAGAAATGTGTAGGGACGAGTTGGCGCATGGATGAAACCGATATTAAAGTGAATGACACTGCTATTGCTAATTGAAACCGTTCATATCATTCGAAAAGGGCAACTATCACACTCAAACAACGTGACCGTCTATGGACAATTTG
>QFBU01000031.1 GCA_003265975.1 Candidatus Marinamargulisbacteria bacterium SCGC AAA071-K20 | reverse complement strand
GTGCCGAAAATCTTGTCGTTAATACTATGAGAAAAGAGGGAACGAAATGGTGTTTATTTTTTGTGCTCAATTACGCATGAAATAATTTGGATTTTTTCGGTAATTCCGTCCCGATATGCTGTTAGACCCATTATTCATCAATAAAAGTAAACCCTCGTTTTGTTTTTTTATCAGCACCCCCTAAAGGAAATTCTTCTAAGTCACCACCAGTCATTACTTCCTTGCTCCCAAAATCTAGTCTCTTAAATTCTTTTCTAAGTTCTTTACCATCATCTGTTTTTATAAGTGTATAGGTTCTCTTATATTTAGAGTTTGTTTTTGAAGTAAGTATTAGTTTGAGGTAATCAACATAATGAGTTCTAATTAGTGGGAGTTCTTTATCAATAGGTGTCAAAGATATCTCGCCTTTAATATTATACTCGCCTGAAGAACCAAACCCAGTAAAAATATATTTATTTTCCTCTTCAAAATATATGACATTGTTTATTTTATTTTTTTTGTTTTGTAGTATAAATATTTGTGACTCATCTAATATTTCTTTATCTTTATACCCACTTTCAAATTCTATAATTTCCAATTCTCTTCTTTCAAAGTTAATATATAAACGTCCTATGCCATCCAGTTTTGATCCATCTATATATTTTTTCAGTTTGTAATCATAAGCAGTTGAAAAATGTTCAATAGGAATCTCTGCCCACAACAAAATATTTAAATCTTTCTTAGCTTGAAGTTGGTAACTGAAAAACAGCAATGAGATTAAAATTGAGATAATAAATTTATTCATTTGATCTCCTTAATTTACAAATAGTATACCGCTGTTCATTGCGAACTAATTCCTTAAACCGAGAATAAGATTCCCAAGATTTAAATGCCATTAGTACCTCATCAAATAAGATGGAGCACGACTAGGATCTTTACTAGAATGGTCATATAATTGTGTAGTTTTGGGGTCAACATGCCCCATATATTCCTGCACTTCCTTGAGTTCAGCCCCTAGCTCAAAAGCCCTAGTGCCAAAGGTCGATCTTGCGCAATGAGGCGAAGACGTTTCATCTACCCTGTAATTTTTCCAGATATACCTCAGAGCTCGGTCACTAATAGGCGCTAAGGGATCTACGCTTCTTCCCTTGTTAATAGCTAAAAATAGGGGAGCGTCTTCAATTTCTTTGTGTTCCATATGCTCTAAATATTCATCTATATAATGTTTCACATGGGCTGGTATAGGAACTCTATTTCTCTTTCCACCTTTTAGTTTTAGGTCTAAATAATAATGCCCCTTATGTGTATAACAATCTTTTACACGTAGTCGACAAACTTCACCAACACGACACCCTACAAAGAAGAAAATGTTCATAATCGCTTTATCACGAATCCCCTTTAGTGTAGTTGTATCCATAGCTGAAAGCATATGGCGCACAGAACCTATATCTAAGTCTAAGGACTTTGTAGACGTATACTCTTCTTTCATTCGTTCTACGCCTGAAAATGGATTTACGGATACAATTTGTTGAGACATTAAGTTTTGAAATAAAGAGGATAAAGCACTCATTTTACAATTGATTGTTTTTGGAGCTTGTTTTCTTGTGATTAAACTATCTCGAAATGCAATGGCATGTGCTGGAACAATTTCACGAAGTCTATCTTTTGATTGTATCCCTAATAAATCACAAAACTCTTTAATAGCGTTCATATATGTTTTCTTGGTGTTGGCATTTTTATAATTCAACGCCCATGTAGATTCTTCGGATAAATTTTTGAGATGATCGAAAAGGTCTTCTTTTTTTAAAAGCGTTTTTGAATCAGAGGTAATAATCTCGTTTTGCATATTATAATTATACCAACAAAATAGTTTCGGATAAAGTGTGTTATCGGAAACTATTTGGGGTTGTATAGGGAGCGCTACGAAATAGGCTTCTGTTAACCTCACAGGGTAATTCATCGATCCATTCTAATTTAACCCCTATTTGAACTCAAATCATCCAAAAACCGAACCTTTTCGTAGCGCTCCCTATACAACCCCATTTTCTAAAAATAGGTAATATTTTGTTGGTAGTAAAGCCATGAATTGTTGTAATCATAGGTGTATTTATTAATCTTGAGTAGGACAGCGGCAGAAAGTCGAAATGGTTGTGAATTATATCAAATTGTTCAGCTTGTTCCATTAGGTGTGAAATATGTAAGCATTCCCATACTTTTGGAATCATTTCTGGATCTTCTTCCCATGGGGTTTTACTCATCCACTCTAATTTTCCATCAACAGTTGATCCCACGGCCCGTAATGAAGTGGGGGCGTTCGCCATGCGATTGGAGATAGTATCGCAATTTTCATTTATTTTTAAGCTTCCATCGTCTTCAGGGACGGCTGCGCAGCTAAATACAACATTATGGACATAGCCTGTAACTTCATATACTTCTTCTGGCTGTAGTTACCAGCCATCGTATACGCCTATAATTTTTGCTGGGTTTTTTAGGTCATGTAGACAAACTCCTAATCTATACACAGAACCGTCCATAGTCGGAAAAACGCCATGATAAATATTTAACCAACCTCGTTTAGTCTTAATGGGAGGTGCTCCTGGCCCAATTTTCATTTCGTCCCAATGATATTGAACTGGTTTCATCACTATTTCGGAATTTCCCCAATGAATTAAATCTGGAGAGCTAGATATCCATATTGACCAAGGTCAAATTTCTGAATGTGGACGATCTAATTTAATATATTTTCAATTTATTTTTTCTGGAAAGATGACCGTATTTCGTGAGTCTGCTTGAGAAATTAAACTTACCTTCTCAACTTCTTTAATGTCTTTGGTTCTTGCCATTGCAATTCTGACTCCAAAACGAGAATAAGCGCTGTAGGTAATATAGTAAAATCCATCGTCTAAAAGGACACATCTTGGATCTTCTACTCCATACTCTTCATAAGAAGAGAAAACGCCACTTTTTTCTGGAACCATAAATGGTTCTGGGTCAGATTTCAAATTAAACCCATCCTTTGATGTTCCTTTACCAATAATTGAACGGCCTGTGTTTAAATGTGATCGAAACAACATAATCTAACTGTCGTTGTATTTAACAACGGCCGCATTATGCACAGTTTCAACAGGGTAGGGAATGTCTTTCGCTGTTAAAATTGGGTTATTTGGGTAACGTTTTACTAAGTTTTTTTGTGTCACTTATTTCTCCCTTTAATAATAATTCTCTTTTGTTAATTTCAAGCTTAGTTGTAGATAGTAACCAGCTTAATGTTGATTCTGCGCCTTGATTAATATTGACGCCAGTTTCTAACAGACCGTCATAGCAACCGCCTGAATGGGTGTCTATCATGAGTGTCCCGTTAATATTTTTTCCTAAAAACCATTCTAATGATGCTTTTGCATAGTTTATGTAATTGGCATGTTTGAACAAGCTTTCCGCATCTGCACATGCCTCTAACATAGTATAAGCTTCTATAGCTTGTTGGTCGTAGGCAGCTGGAATACTTCCTTTTTTATACCAACCTTTATTCCCGATAAAGGAGAACATTTTATTTTTATACTGCTTACTAATAATCCAATTAAGTAAAGATTGTCCTTTTTGAAGCTTTGCATTGTTAGAAATGGCATCTGCCCCCAGAAGAAACCCACGCGTAATAATGGCTGAGCCCCACGTTATTTCGTCACTATACCAAGGCCATTTTGTTGACGATTGGCTACTGACGAAATGGTGGTTGAGTTCTTGTAATAACGTTGTAATGAGTATTGTGAGTTCCTCAGAGGGTTCCCTCTTATAAAAGTAACTAAGCCCAATGAGCCCTAAAGCTAATGAATGAGGATCTTTCGTTCTTTTTAACCTGGGAAGCCCTTTTTTTAATAGCGCTTTACATATAGGTTTTATATCATCAGGCGCATATAAAAGTGCGGAGCCTAAACACCAAATGACTCGAGAGTGTGCTGTTTCAGAAATATCGTAGTCATCCCATACTCTAGAAAGAGAAAGTCTGTTTCTAAACCATCCAGTTTTTTGCGTATAAGAATAGTGTAAAAAGTTAAGATATTTTTGCATATAAGGCAAAATGGTGTCGTCTTTGGTGAGGTGATGATAATAACACGTAAATAAAAAGGCTCTAGCGTTGTCGTCTGTGCAATAAGCATGCTCTTTATTAGGTAAATGCTTGATAGCATGCTCGAATAGACCATTTGTATCGGTAAGTCTTTTTAAATGTTGCCAGTCAATGCTAAATGGATTAGGCATGTCTAGGTTTTGTTGTTGTTAGTAGAGTGTTGAATAATGTGTTGTATTGGATTCCAATATGATCCCATGTTAACTTTTCGGCATATGCATATACTCTTTTTTCCATTTCTAATCGTTTATCATCATTAGAAATTAAACTTACTATTTGTTGAGCAAATGACTGATCATCATAAGCGAATAGACCAAGTCCATTTGAAAGTACTTCCTGAGCATGCCAGAAGGGCGTAGATATTATTGCTTTTCCTGCACTTAGAGCATATGACAAGGTTCCCGAGCTTATTTGGTCACGATTTGGGTAGGGAATCACATAGATATCGGCCATGTTTACATTATCATAAAGTTCTTCGGCTTCCATAAACTTTGTCATAAATTCAATGTTTTCTTTAACGTCATACTTGATTACTTGACCTTTTAAATAATTTAAATAGGCGTCACCATTGTTTTTTTGTTCGTTTGGGTGAATTTGGCCTAATATATAATATGAGATGTCAGGATAGATATTCTTTACCTTCGCAACCGCTCTAATTATCGTGTCTAATCCCTTGCTTGGAGAGAGTAATCCAAAAGTAGCAAGTGTGATGGTTGATCTCGGAATTCCTAGTAGCGCTTTACTCTCTAGGCTTGTCCTTAGAGGCAGTTTGGGCCCGCCATGTGCGATTACTTCAATCTTGCTCTGGTCAATATTATATACTTCTTGAAGTAAGGAAGATGCTTTTAGGGTCATTGCAATAAACTTATCTAGATATTTTGCCATATTTAGAAATACGTCTCTATATAGATCATTTGGGTTATTTAATATTGTATGACAGGTGGCTACTTTTGGTATCCTAACATTTTTTAATAGATCGATTAAATTATTGCCTGCATTGTCTCCAAATAATCCAAATTTGTGCTGAATTAGCAGTAAATCATATTTGTCATTTAATGTAGTTGCTAGCTCTAAGTAATTTTCTTTACTATTTCTTTTTATGATATGCCTTACTTCTGAAGTGTAATCACTCTTATTGTCTTGTGATTCGACGGCAATAATCTCAATGTTATATTGTTTGTCTATATTAAGAGATTGGTATAAATCATTACAAAAAGTGGCAATTCCGGATTTTAAAGGAACAAAAGAAGTTAAGATGGCATATTTTATATGCATTTAGGATAAATATAACATATCGATCAAGGGTGAAATCCTAACTCAATATTAGCATTAAGAATTTTCGATGTTTTTAAAATCGTTCTTGTAGGGTAATTACTTACTTGTACAGGGGAGGATAAACAATGCTTGATAAGAGAATAAAAGAAACTATAAATAAACTCAATGAAGATGATTCTTTTAAAGACTTGATTAATAAAATGCAATTTTTGATGGTATTTGGTGAATATACAATCAAATACGATTTTTCATTAAACTAAAGACCTCATCTAAAATAAAGTTAACCTGGTTCTTAATTTGTATTTCGATACTTTAATTCAGGATTGATAATATTTTAATACTAATTCATTTTTTTCTGGGCGAGTCTCTTCAAATGATTCTTTTATTGCATATTCGATTATTTCTGACTTTACTGTAAACAGATAAAAAATTGGTTTTGAGTATTCAAACGCAATTGAATGACGTCCTTTTTTTACATTCATAGGCATATTTAAAAAATTACCTTGCCCCTTTAATATTAGACAGTCTGCTTTTTTATAGCTATTTTTATAAGTATCAGATACTTCAAATAAGCTCTTTCCAATATTCCCACTATTACTGTGAATTATTGAGAGTTGTTTATTTTGTATATACTTTTTTAAATGTGAGAGGATTTTTGTATCTAATAATGTTGTTAATCTTTTTTCTGTGACATCGTTTAAAACGGGGTGTAACTTTGCACAAAGTGTCACTTGATGTCCTTTTAGTAATAATAGCTCAACTAAGAGGAGATCAAAAATAACCTCTCCACAATTGTCTAATTCATATAAAATTGAATGCTTGTTTTTTTCTATCTTATTAATAAAACTGTAATAGTCAAAATGGGGATGATCATTGGATTTTACTAAGGCTAAAATGTCTGAATCTATCCATTCATTAATTTCATCAAAAAAACCATATAGAAATGTATTTACATCGTCTATTGCTGAGTCAATGAAATTTGCTTTTACGGCTATTAAAGTCGCCAATAATAAGTTGTAGGGGTGCTTGATTACTTCCTCCCTTACTTCTTTGTATGTTCTTAGACATAATCTATCCTGTGTCTTTTTTTCTTCGATATAGTAACTAGCTTGAGATTTTAATGCGGCTCTTATGCACTTTAGACTTTGAGAAGACAAGTTCATCATGTCAATAAGGGAACCTTTAGTGAGTAAGCCAAAACAATGATCAAAAAAAGTCATGATTTTATGTTCGGCAACAGAAGAAAGCTCGTGTTTATTATCGTAATCCTTAAACTCTCTTGGTAAATATCTTGTTTTAAGAGAGTTGATAATTTTGAGGGTTACTTTTTTGTAGATACTTCTCTTCCAAAGCTTTTTATTGACTCTAAAAAGTATAAAGTTGCTTGCTTTTTCAATTTTGTTTCTACCAATACTTTGTAGCGATAAAAAACTTAGAAATTGAGAACTGTCTTTAAGGCACCATAATAAATCTTCTAGAGAGTTATTTTTAGTAGATATCTCTGTTTTAAGTGTTGTTTTGAGTTTATTTAGTTCAATTTGAAGCGATTTTTCAAAAATAGTTGGATCAAAACTAGGCATTTTTTGTCATTAATAGCCACTGTAAAGCAAGGATGTATCCATTTGATCCAAGTCCAGTGATTTGACCGTTACAAGAGGCGGCCGTAACAGAGTGATGTCTGAAAGATTCGCGTGTGTATACGTTTGAAATATGTACTTCTATTTTTGGGATTTTTATACATGCAAGTGCGTCTCGTAAGGCGTAACTGTAATGTGTATGTGCGGCTGGGTTAATAATGAGACCGTCGACAGTTTTGCCAGCACTATGAATTTTATCAATAATTTCAGATTCAGTATTTGATTGAAAAAAACTTACTGTAGTATTATTTTCTGTAGCAACATTTTTAATCTTTGCATTTATGTCTTCAAGTGTTTCGGACCCGTAAATATCAGTCTCTCTTTCACCTAACATATTTAAATTGACACCGTGAATTATTAAAATTTTCATTATATCTCCTATTCTATTACAACATTTCTTAGTATGTTTTTGACTTCATTTTCATCAATATCACCTAGAGATATTACCTTTCCAATTGCAGTTGGAAGTATGAATTGTATGGACCCACTTTTTACTTTCTTGTCCATTTTCATTTTGTCTATTAATAACTGACTATCAACAGGCTTTGTTCGTTTTGGAAAGTCAAAATAATGGATGAGAGTTACAATTTTATCTGATTCTACTGTCGAGATTATCTTGAGTTTTTCTGCTAATTTTGTAGCGGCAACCATACCGATTGCAACTGCTTCTCCGTGACAGTAAGTACCGTATTCATATACTGATTCAATGGCATGTGCAAATGTGTGGCCTAAGTTTAAGATGGCCCTAAGCCCAGCTTCTTTTTCATCTTTTTCAACTACTTTTGCTTTGTTAGCGCAAGACGTGTGAATTAGCTTTTCCCATAATTCTTTATCTTTTGAAAAATTAAAGTTCTTTATTCTTTCCTTATTTTTGTCGATAAAGTCAAAAAAATCTTTATCTAAGATAATTCCATATTTTATGATTTCAGCTAAACCACATAAGCATTGTCGTTTGTCTAAAGTGTTAAGTGCCTGGATGTCTATAAAAGTCATATGTGGTTGATAAAAAGTTCCAATTAAGTTTTTACCACTTTTATGATTTACGCCTGTTTTACCACCAACTGAAGAGTCAACTTGTGATAATAATGACGTTGGAATTTGAATTAATTGAATACCTCTTAAATAAATTGAGGCTACAAATCCTGCTAAGTCTCCAATCACTCCACCGCCTAAAGCAATTATTATGTCATTTCTTTCAAGCTTTTCATTTAACAACTGATCAAGTAAGTTTGAAACTGTCATAAAATCTTTGCTTTTTTCACTATCATTAACCTCTAAGTAAATAACGTCATGATCCTTGCTGAGTGCTGTTTTTAAAGGATTTAAATAAATTGAGGCAACAGTTTGGTTTGAAATAATAGCAATTTTTCTTTTTGGATCGTCTGGAATGCAATCATGGAGTTTAGATAGAATACTATGCCCAATTATAATAGGGCAGGACCGTTTACTTTCTACAGTTAAATTAATACATTTTGCATTAAGTTGAGAGTGTTTAAAACTCATTGTGATTCCTTATAGTTGTTAATAATTGTCTTTACACAGTCGCTAATACTATTATTATCCGTATTTATAATTAAATCAGCAAGTACTGTATATATTGGTGTTCTCTTAGAATAGAGCCTTTTTAAGGATTCTTCTGTATTTGATTGTACCAAAGGACGATTATTTGATTTTGAGACTCGTTGGTAAATAGACTTAAAGTTAGCGTTTAGGTAAACCACAAATCCGATGCTTTTTAAAGGATGTCCATTTGAAATGGGCATGCCTCCTCCGGTGCTAATGACATGCTTGTTGATATTTTTAAACTTAGATATGAGTAGTGTCTCTTCATCTCTGAACTCATTTTCAGTGTGCTTTTCAAAGTATTTTCTAATTGTACAATTAAATTGCTGCTCTAGTTTCATATCCGTATCAAGAAAATTATAATCTAAAGCTTTTGCAAGTGCCTTACCTAGAGTTGTTTTTCCTGAACCCATAAACCCAATCAAGACTATATTGGAATAGACATTACTCAACGGTAACCGATTTGGCCAAATTTCTTGGTTGATCTACATCGCAATCTAACTTAAGCGCAATATAATAGGATATTAACTGTAATGGGACAGAGGCTAGAATAGGGGTTAAATCTTCAGAAGCTTTAGGAATATAAATAATATCATCCGCTAAACTCTTAATATCTTCATCACCTTGAGTGGCGATAATAATTGTTTTTCCTTTTCTTGTCTTAACTTCTTGTATGTTACTTACCATTTTTTCATAAGTAAGTGTTTGAGGAGCAACACAAACTACAGGTAACTTGGCATCAATAAGTGCGATAGGCCCATGTTTAAGTTCTCCTGCTGCATATCCAGTGGCGTGTATATAAGAGATCTCTTTAAGTTTTAGAGCACCTTCTAATGCAGTAGGGTAATTAACCCCACGACCGATAAATAAAAATTCTCTACTAAAGCAATATTTTTCTGCAATTGTACGTATCTCTTCAGATTTTTTTAGGATAGACTCAATATAATCAGGAATTCGTCGTAGTTCTTGAATCATTTCTGATGCTTGTTCTTTGTTTAGATGCTTTTTAGCAAGTCCAAGATGAATTGAAAAAATATATATAGTCGCTAATTGTGCGATAAAGTTTTTAGTCGACGCTACTCCAATTTCTTGTCCAGCATAACTATAAACTACGCCATCAGATTCTCTATCAATTGAACTTTCTTTAACATTTACAAATGAAAGAACTTTAAAAAACTTACTTTTTGCTTCCCTAATACATGCTAGTGTGTCTGCTGTTTCTCCAGACTGAGAAATGGCCATCACAATGTCATGTCCCTGAGTAATCATTTGCCGGTATCTAAATTCTGAAGAAATATCAACCTCAGTTAATACTCTTGCATAAGATTCAATAAGATATTTAGCAATCAGGCCGGCATGCCAACTTGTTCCACATGCTTGAATAATAAACCTATTAACGTTTGATATATCTAAGTTAGGCTGATGAATTTTAGAAAGTGTAATATTGTTGTCTTTGTCGATATACTTTGAGATTATATTTCGAATGACACTTGGTTGTTCAAAAATTTCTTTAAGCATATAGTGCTCATATCCATTTTTTTCAGCATCTGTAGGACTCCAATCAATAACTTTGACCTCTTTTTGAACTTCAGAACCCCCGATTTCTTTGACAAAAGTGCTTGTTTTTGTGACATAGCCTATTTCATTATCTTCAAGATAAATTACTTTTTTAGTGTGAGTTAGTATTGCGTTGATGTCGGATGAAACAAAATTTTCATCTTTGCCAAGTGCAATAATTAGAGGACTTCCTTTACGAGCAATCACAATTTTTTCGGGATCTGCTTCGCTTATTGTTGCGATTGAATAAGTACCCACTATTTCTGATAACGTTTTTTCAAGGGCTTCTAATAGAGAGTCTGTAGTTTCTAAATGTTCTTCTATAGAATGAATTAATACTTCTGTGTCGGTTTCTGATCGGAAAATATGCCCATTTTTAATAAGGCGTTTTTTAATTTCCATATAGTTTTCAATTATACCGTTATGAACAAGGGCTATCTTTTTTGTTTCTGAAAAGTGTGGGTGGGCGTTAACTTCATTAGGTACGCCATGAGTGGCCCACCTTGTTTGTCCGATACCTAGAGATCCTTTAATACTTAATCCTGATAATAGGTTGTTGAGCTCAACAATTTTTCCTTGTTTTTTCCAAGTACTGAGTTCACCATTTGAAATAATTGAAATTCCTGATGAATCGTAACCTCTGTAACTTAATCGTTCCAAACCTACAAGCAAAACTGAGCTAATATCTCTTTCGCCAACATATCCAACTATCCCACACATATAAACTCCTTTTTGTACGATTTAATCTTAACATACTATTTTATCATGATTTATAAACTCATTCAGAACTATTGGATTGAATAGTGTCTAAACCAAAGGGTATTTTAGGTTGAATGTTATTGGCATGGGTTGTGATATTTAATAATGTATATGAGTCAAAGGCTTCTTGAACCATGATTTTATACTTTTCAAAAGGATTGCTTGGTTGGACATACCAATAGAAAGGTAGATTTATCTATGGGGAGACTCAGATTTTTTGATAGCTGCATCCAATGTTTTATTTGCTTCGTGGATCCAATCTATATGTGTTCCTAGTTTCGGAATAGCCTCTTTTTCATTTTTTACAACGGCAGGGTTTGTAAGATGAATACAACTATAGTAAGTCTCTAGTAACTGTAAAGATCTGTTTTGTCTAATAATGGATGATTTACACATTAGATCTCTAGTAAGAATTTCTAAGTCTCGTTTAATTTCGGGAGTCGTTCGAAGATATTTTGTACACGAGAGGGATAGTTTGAATTCCTCACCAAAAGGGGTAGTGGAACTAAAAATTTGTCGAATTAATTTAACACCTAACTCTTGTGTGCATAAGTTTGGAGGGATGCTTTGGTAAAAGGCTACAGATTTATCACGGCTAGTTTTGAAATATAAAACGTTTTTTTGATGATGGTTAAGATGGTCCTCTTTTGTAGTTAATTCTAAATTTGAACGGTTGTTAATCATTCCGTCATTTTGAAGTTGTTGATAGCCCATTCTATTTCTACTAAATATAGATGGACAACAATTTGATAAACAAGAAAGCATAATAATCTCCTTAAAGGGTGCAGGCATTTTTTTATAGTCTACTTAGAGTTATCGATGTTTTTTGAAATAAATTGCAGCAAAAGATGTGTTGTGGTTCTGTTACTATTATAGCTAGACTTCTTTTTAGATGGATCTGGGCGTTCTCTATACCATTTCCCAGAAGATAGAACCTTCCAAATGATGGATATACAGAACTATCACCTCCGACTACCCAGTAACTACAGAATCTACTTACAAACACCATAGGATTCTCTTACCTAAACTAAGATTCTTTTGGATACCTCAGAAAAGCTGACTAATTTATATTATTTTTTCATCTTTGATTTGAAATAACAAAATCAGTGAATTATGAACTTTAAGTCTATTTTTTCAGATAATATTTTAAGAATTATACTTTTTCCAGCACCAGTTTCGACTGTAATGGCACCCATACCCATTCCTTGATCAGAGTCTAGTTAACTGAGTCTCACTAATCCCTCAGCGTGAGTGTAACTATCAAAAAAAATTCGAGTATCGAGTTTAGAGTCGAACGGCTCAATTTGTATATGCTCATTTAAGTCGAGTATTAAACAAGTTAAATGGAATGTTTAAAAAAACTCAAAATGGTGTATATATTTTGGTAACAAAGACTGATGGGGGAAACAATGGGTCCAATAAATTCTTTAGATAATTCTGAAAGAGTTCGAAAAAAGAAAAAAAAGAAGTCAGGTAAGGGGGTATTCCCGTTTGCTTTTGATGATAATCTTTTGAATGCAACTGAAGCTATTGAAGCAGACTCAGTGGTGGATTCAAAGGTCGCTACAAAAGATGGGTATGAGAAGGCCTTATCGTTAACTGAAAAGTTAGAGCAATATTTACTCGATAATTGAGTAAGTATAGTAGTAGTAGTATATTAATCAGATGGACTCATTTATAGATATTAACAATTTACGTGAAGATTCTACTAAATATCAGTTACTTATAAGTAACCAAAAATTTACATCTAATGTGTTGAGCTTTTTTGAAATAGTGAAAGAAGAACTCACAGAGAATCTACTTGGACTTGTTATTACAAACAAAGAAAAACTGCCTCAACAAGCTACGGAATATTCTCTTTTAATTAATAGAGAAAGTGTTAGTTTGATGGAAACAAATACCCAAGGAAATAGTAATATTTTACTTTCTTTTGATCCTCCAACTTTATTATTAAATAATAAGCAAATGGGAGCGGCCTATTCAAGAGCTTTCGGATTGAGAATAAGAGAGATTATTTCTGATCTAAAGAATGATAGGTGCTTTGTATTTGAAGAACATCTCTAGTGTTTTTGTACTTAGCGTACAGACCTTTTTTATTTTTTATTAATCTTTTCCTGTATTTTAAATATCCAAAGTTAATTTTAGTCAATGTAGCTTCATTTTTACTTGAAATATTTCATGTGTATTCTCGAGTTCAAACTACTAGTTATTCGTCGGAATTAACTTATGGAGAAATGTCTTATTTTTCTGTGTGGACTTGTATAAAATCCTTAAAAGGATATTCTTTTTCCGAATGTATTGATTTGGGCTCTGGAATGGGTAAGCCTTTAATATTTATGTCGATGATTCTAAATTCCAAATTTAAAGGGATCGAGATATCGCCACAATATGTAGACATGTCTAAACGATTAATTTCTTTATTAAATATTAAATTCGTCGATATTGTGATGGGTGATATGAGTGGATTTGAGGTAAAAGGTCCATCGTTGATGTTTTTTTCAGCAACATGTTTGGAACCTCTTACGATTAAAAAACTGACATCCAGGTTTTTAACGCTTGAAAAAGGTAGTGTGGTTGTTTCAATTTCACAAAAAGTCGGTCATGAAAGCTTTAAATTACTTTTTAAGTTACGTTTACCTATGTCTTGGGGATATGCAACAGTTTTTATCCAGCAAAGATGTTAATATATTCCATATGTTGAAGTCTATTTACGTGAAAAACTTTATTTTATTTGAAGAATTGGAGCTTGTTCTTGACAAAGGACTAACCGTTTTTACTGGAGAAACAGGGGCAGGGAAGTCTCTTCTTGTCGAAGCTTTTTCTTTATTGTGTGGTAAACAAGCCTCTTCTGAGTGTATTCGTATTGGTGAAAACGAGGCTGTAATTGAAGGCGAATTAAAACTTGATTTAAATAAATTGGATGAAGAATTAAAATCTTTTCTTGACTCAGATCGAGCCATAATTACTCGAAAAATTTCAAAGGATAGGTCGAGTTCTGTGCGATTAAATGGACAGTCGATAACCTTAAAACAATTAAAAAGGTTGATGAAAGACTATGTGTCTATTGTAGGTCAACATGATTATATGAATTTATGTGATGAACGATTTCAATTGTCATTAATAGATTCTCAAGAGAGTAATATTTTAAATGAACTTGAAGTCTATAAAACGTTATATAAAAACTATCTTGACTTAAAACGACAACTTAAGTCGAGTCAGGTTCAACAAAACGAACTTTCAAAGGATTTAGACTTAGCTAAATTTCAATACGAAGAGTTATATACTCATGACTTTAAACCAGAGGAAGATATAAAGTTAGACGCGTCAAAACGTAATCTAAAAGAAGTAGGTAAAGGGAAAAAGATCTTTTCTTCTTTATCAAGAAAATTAGATGAATTGGCTACTATTTCTCAAGATATTAGTTCTAGTCTTGCTAAGTTAACTGAGGACGAATTGAGCCTGGAACTTCATTCTTTTATTCAAAATGTCAGTTTAAACTCTAGTGACTACTCAAATGACTGTAGAGTTCGAAGCCAAGAATTTGAACTATTATCTACTATTGATGTCAATGAACTTGAATCTCGGTTGGATTTAATATTTAAGTTCAAAAAAAAGTATTCAGTTAATTCTACTGAACAGTTAAATGACATAAAAGAAAACTTAAAACAAAAACTTAGTCATATTGATCAAACTAACTCAGACTTTCCAAAATTAGAATCTGAGTTTTTAGCTTTCAAAAAGAAATTAAAAAAACAAGCTAAACTCTTGGACACTCTTAGAAGCGGTCCTATTCAAAATTTTCAAGAACTAGTAAATAATGCTTTGAAAAAATTAAATATCTCATTTCCTCAATTTACAGTCGATTTAAAGTATAACGAAGAAGACTTTTCAGACCTTGGCTCTAATTCTATACAATTTAATATTTCAACTAACCCCGGACAACCTAGTGATACACTAAAAAAAGTAGCCTCTGGTGGCGAATTATCTCGCATATTGCTTGCTATTCAGTCTCAGTCTCCAAACTTGAGTGTTATTCCAACTCTTTTGTACGATGAAATTGATACAGGGGTAGGCGGTTTAACGGGTAATAGCCTTGGTGATTACTTAGCAAAAATATCTGAGCGTCATCAGATAATTGTAGTTACGCATCTTCCTCAAATCGCTCAATTTTCTAATAACCATTTCTTTATCAATAAAAAATCAAAACAAGACAATACTGAAATTACGGTATCTAAGTTAGACAATCCCGATCACAAAAAAGAATTAGAACGAATGCTGGGTGGCGAATCTGTGCTTAGAGCGGTTAAAGTTTAATTAATTCGACGATTTCTTTAAATTAAAAATGTTTTTTTTCCAAAATTGGAAATATTGTAGCTATGAATATGAGAAAACTCGAAGTTATGGGGCTGTTGATCGCTTGCCTGCTTTCTGTATTTATTATGCCAATCAAATGAAGAGATTGTTGAATTTACAACTGAAACTGATAATAATTTGAGTCCAAACTTGGATGAAGTTGCTTTAACAGAAGAGACGTCTACTAAGAAATTAATTGAGCAAAAGATTTTAGCTGAAACTTTAGATATGACTTTAAATCACTAGTGTCCGGTAAACCCAAAAAAACTTCAGCATAAAACAGGCATAAAAAAACACGTCGTAGACGTGCTTTAGAAAGTTACTATAGGCTATCCTCTTAAACAACCAAATCCAGGAGGAATAGCCTATGACTAAATTTAGCACAGTTTTGAATCAATTATTACAAT
>QFBU01000030.1 GCA_003265975.1 Candidatus Marinamargulisbacteria bacterium SCGC AAA071-K20 | reverse complement strand
ACCCTAACCCAAACCCTAACTCCAAATCGTTTCCATGAGTATGTCCTCCGGCATGGCTAACTGGATTGTTTTTGGATCTAGCTATCGGAGATCTAGTTCTTTTGTGGGCATTTCGGCCATGAGGTGTTATTCTCATTTCTTTTTCCTTTTATTTAAATACATTTGTGTCTAACCGTACCCATTTTTAGAATAATTTAAACGTATTTCTTAGTTTTTTGTTTTTTTATGTGGTTCTATTTTTTTCGTTTTTTGTGATTTAGGCTTCTTTTTCTTTTTTTTTCTTCTTTTTTAAAGGGCACATGAATATGTTGTCCGTCATAGATAAATTTTGCTAAATTTACTCGATCTGTATTTGCATTTGACTGTAAACCCCCAGCTACCTTAATGGCTTCTATCACACGTTTGGGGCTGGAATAGGTGTAAATGCCAGGAGATCGTACTGCTCCTGAGACATGAACTACAATCTCTAGTGGCTTTTGGGCTTTTTCTTGCGCATGTAATTGTACTTCTATCCATTCGTCAGGTAGCGGTTTGATATACCGTTGATACAGTATAAAAGAACACCCTAGAAGAAATATGACCAAAACTATTAAACTGTTCTTTATTTTGTCGCTCATAATGTTATGTATATTATATTATTTATATTTTACTACGTTACTATAAGAGACACTGGATGACAATGTTCGGTTTTTCTTTTACACTACGTGGATGTCTGAGATTAAATTATTTTTTGGATCCGAGGCCTTTTTAGTAGAAGAAGAAAGCCGGACAGGACTCTTGAAACTGCCTGGCGAAGACGCTACTTTTGAAGGGCATTTTGAATGGTCGTCTTTACAAGACGCATTAAATTTATCGTCATTATTTTCTAGCCAAAAGAAGATAGTCATTAAAAACCCTTGGTTTTTTACTAAAACACTTAGCGATAAAGACTGTGCTCACTTGAGTGAGGCCCTTGAGTCGATGTCACGTTCTGAACACCCTGTAGTTATTGTTAATAGTGGCACTATAGATCAGCGAAAAAAACCATTTAAATTAGTAAAGCCCAAAGCAAGCCTTTCTCAATTTGACCCTTTTAAAGATTGGGAACTTGAAAAAGTTCAAAGTTGGCTGAGTAACCGTGCCAGAACACAAGGACTAATTCTTGACTCTGACGCTGTGTGGGCTCTAACAGAACATTGTGGAACACATTTAAGACAATTGGCTGGAGAACTGGATAAACTTTCTGTGTATATAGGAGAGCGAAAAAAAATACAGCTTGCCGATGTAAAAGCCGTTTGTTTAGGCCCACAAGGAAGTATCTTTGAATTTACAGAATCCCTTAAAAAGCGGGATCAAAAAGCGACCTTAAAACATTTGCATCGTTTGTTTAGCCATTCTGAAGACCCTATTAAACTCCATGGTTTAATTACAGCGTCTATTAGGCTCTATTTACAATGTCTCACGGGACTACAACAAGGTCTTAATCATCAAGGTTTAGGCAAGGCACTAGGGAAACATCCTTTTTTTCTTCAAAAACTCATACCTGATGTAAAACGACACTATAGTATTGCCGATTTAACACAGTCCTTACAAGTTCTTGCTGCCTGTGACGTTAATATAAAATCTGGAAAGTTACTGCCTAAAACAGCTGTTGAACTGGCTATAAACGCTATAGTCTGTCGGTCTTAGAAGGCCGATTCAATTGCTGCAATAGTTTTTGGAATTGCCTTACTTAGATTCTCACAGCCTGATTTGGTAATTAAAAGATTATCCTCAATTCTAATTCCAATGTCCTCTTTGTACCATTTCCCGTCTACTTCCCATTCAAAATAGCCATATAGGCCGGGTTCGTTGCTTATTACCATCCCTGGCTCTAAGGGCATTTCTCTATAGTTTCTGTAGGGATCGCCGTCGTGAACACAATGGGCAATTAAATGAGAAACATTATGTGGGCTTTTAGAATAGGCTCGTTTTAGTTTCCCCCCTTTATCTATAAAATTCTTATTAAGAAGCGACTCTAAGGTGTCCCAGCATAGTGTATTTATCTCACTTGTTGTAACGCCAGCTCTTACACATTTTTCTACTGCTTTTTGGGCGTCTAATACAATGGAATACAAACACTTTTGTAAGGGATTAAATACCCCATTAATAGGGACCGTTCTACTAATATCAGCCGTTACTTGAAAATGCCTTACTCCAAAATCTAGAAGTAATAAGCCTCCTTTTTTTAACGGTGAATTATTCTTATGATAATGAAGGGTTGTCGCATTTTTTGAAGATGCCACAATAGCTGGAAAACTTTCTCCAAAGGCACTTTGTTTAATTATCTCACCTTTAATGTGGCCCGATACCTCTGTTTCGTTATTATATTGTTTAAGATGTTTTACTGTAGATAAAAATACGTTTTTTGATTTTTTATTGGCCACTTTAAAGTTATTAATATCTTGTGAGTCTAAACAAAGTCGGTTTTTAAATTCTAATTCTTTTCTATTAATCCACGTAGGGTTTGTCTCTTTATTTTTTAAACTTTTTTCTAATTTCTTTTTAGCCGTATAGGTATTGTCTTTAATTTGGTTTTGGTTTTTTTGAGACGGTTCTGACAAAAAATAAGCTAGTTTTAAGTGGCGAGACTTTTGAGACGTTTCTTGCAGTAGTTGAGATAGTTGCTTGATGGGTCTAATACTTTTTATCCCAGTAATTGTTGTCGCTTGTGTGTCAGACTCGCTGTCACCGCTTCCTAGCTGAGGCCCTTCCCAAAATTCTTTATTTAGATTTTTTTTGGGAAGTAGCAATATCGCTTCCATTGTTTTTGGATTTAAATAGAGAGCTGTGTGTTCTTGATTTATTCCTGTGAGAAATAAGAAGAAAGGGTCTTGGTGCAAAGGGTGATGGGTCATTAACCAATAGTTTTCTCCCTGGATTGGTGTTTGCATTCCAAAAATAATCGCTGGCTCTTTAAGTTGTTTTAATAAGGTTTGTCGTCTTTTTTTATATCTTTTTTTAGCATCGTTATGGGATAGTCCATCGTTTAAAAACACCCCTGAGTATTGCTCTAGTAACGTGTCTAAACTGGTGTGACTCACAGTTTTACTATCCCCTGTCTATGAATCTTATTTTCACCATCAATACACTCTACTACTGTCGACTCATCTTGGTATAAGCATTCAAACCCATCTAAGTAAAAATCGCAGTTGTCTTTTAATGTGTCTTCTACTTCCAAAATAGTTTTTGGTGCGGGATTACCTGAAGTGTTGGCGCTTGTTGAGATAATTGGCTCATTTAACTTGTTTAATAAAATATTTAGGGGGACGTATTCGGGAAATCGTATTGCGATGGTTGGCTTCCCACCTGTAATTTCAGAGGGAACATTTTCAGATTTTTCAAATATTAATGTTAGTGGGCCGGGCCAATGCGTTTCAATTAATGCTTGTTGTTGAGGACTCACTTCTTTTACCAAAGGGGCTAGGTGCTCTAGCGATGGAATGATAACCAGCATTGGATTATTTACTTCTCTTCCTTTAATTTCAAAAAGTCGTTCGGCGCACTCTTTTGTACACCTTCCTACTAGTCCTGGGATAGTATCAAAAGGGAGGACGCCTACGTCACCATTTTTTATTTGTTCAACAATTTTGTCTATGTGTTTTGGTCTGAAATACATGCTTCTAATAATACAACTAATGTAAGCTCAAGCCCATATTTTATCTTTACTTGTCATTAACTGTTGATCAGAAATCAAGTCATCAATTTTACTTAAATCATAGACTTTATTATGATCTTTCATGGTAAGTAGTTCGGCTTGAGGTGTTCGCCCAGAAAGCCCTTTAAAATGACATTTTTGACAGCCAAGGCCCCTACACGATATGCATTTTTCTGGTTTTAAAGATTGAGACAAGATGCCCCTTACACAATAACTTAGTAAAAATGGATCACATCCAAAATGCAGTAATCGTCGCCAGGTAGATTGCACATCTGAGGTATGCAACGACGACAAAACTAAATGGCCAGTGTATGCCGCTTCTAGGGCTATTATAGCGGTTTCTTGATCTCTAATTTCTCCAATCATTATGATATCTGGATCTTGTCTAAGAATAGCTCTTAAGCCTTTCTGAAAGGTATAGTTTGTTTTTGAATTGACTTGAGATTGTCTTACGTTTGGTATTTGTCTCTCAATGGGATCCTCTAAACTTACAACTACGCGCTTAGTACTACTAACACACTCGTTTAGGCAGGCATACAAAGTTGATGTTTTACCAGATCCTGTAGGCCCTGTAACTAAGAATAAGCCTGACTTCATTTGGCAAATTGACCTAATTTCATGCGTTATATTGTGTTCAAACCCAAGAGTGTTGAGTGTGCTTAGTTGCTTATTATTGTTAAAAATTCTCAGTACTATGTCTTCGTCAAAATAAGTTGGCAAGGTAGACACTCTTATATCCCACTCTTTATTATTTACACTCACACTTAGCCCTCCGTCTTGAGGTAAGCTGTGTTCTGAAATGTCTAAATTGGCCTTAAGTTTGATTAGCTTTTTTAAGTGTTCGGCGTCTTCTTTGTTGAGAGTCAACAGATCCAATAAAATCCCGTCTACCCTAATCCATAAAGTAAGTTTGTCTCTTGAATTTAAGAGGTGAATATCCGAGGCCCCTTTTTGGATGGCCATTTTGAGTATTTTAGTAAGAAGAGTTTCTGAATTTTCAACTTTATATCCTTTAAATTTAATGAGGTCTTCAGGAAATACTAGTTTAATTTCAACTTTTCTTTTAAAGATTTTTTCTATGTGTTTAATGTCGTTTAAAAATGGATCTGAACTAGCAATACAGCAAATGGAGTCTGTTTGGTACAAGCCAATGATTGACTCAGGGTCTGCTAGCTTACTTACACATAACTTATTAAAGTCGGGGTCTATACTTAGTGAGTTAATAGTGTGGATAGATTGCTTTTTATAGTTAGCATAAAGTACCAATAAGGCTTTTTGGCTACAGTATCCTTTTGCTAGAACATGAGTCCAACAGTCTGCGTCGCTACTTACCTTACTCATCACTATTTGGTCTGAGAATGTTGCATGGGTTAATAAATGAGAATGAAATGAATGACTTTGCATACGCCTAGGCCTCCTCAAAGAGTTTAAAATTAAATCTTGGGTTCTATCAGGCGTGGTTCAGTCTATATTATTTTGCTTTTTAGCTGCTTACTTTAATTATGTCCACGCGAGGCCTTGGCTTACACAAATGATAGTTAACTATCAGAGGGTATTCCAATTTTAATGGTAATGGATTTCAAGGAATAAGTCTACGTTTAATGCGTAGTTTGTAGATTATTTAGTTTTGTAAAGAATTGAGTTTACTCAGATATTAGAACTTTTTTGAGAACGTCTATTTCGTCTAAAGCACGACCTGTACCAAGAGCTACACACTCTAATGGATTGTCTGCAATTTGCACGGAAATTTGTGTTTCAGATTCTATGAACTTGTCTAAACCTTGAAGTAAAGCACCACCACCGGCAAGAGTAATTCCTCTGTCCATAATGTCAGAAGATAGTTCTGGAGGAGTTTTTTCTAGAGTAGTTCTGATTCCGTCTACGATTGTTCTTACTGGTTCTTTTAACGCTTCTCTGATTTCTGTACTTGTTAATGTGAAATTTTTAGGAAGACCAGACACAAGGTCACGGCCTCTAACGTCTAAAGTGCGCTCTTCTTTCATTTCGAAAGCAGATCCAAGTTTCATTTTGATTTCTTCTGCTGTTCGTTCTCCAATGAGAAGTCTGTAGTGCTCTCTACAGTGTGCAATTATGGCTTCGTCCATTTCGTCGCCTGCTACTCTTATAGACTTAGAAACAACTATTCCTCCTAGAGAAATAACGGCAACTTCAGTAGTTCCACCACCGATATCTACTATCATTGATCCTGCTGGGTCTGATACTGGTAAGTTGGCACCAATAGCTGCAGCCATTGGCTCTTCAATTAAATAGGCTTCTTTTGCTCCAGCGTGATATGTGGCATCTAATACCGCACGTTTTTCAACGCCAGTAATTCCGGAAGGAACACCTACAATAATTCTTGGCTTAAAAAATGTTCTTTTAGAGTCGCTGCCTTTTTTAATAAAATACTTCAACATTGTTTCGGTGACATCAAAGTCTGCGATTACCCCGTCCCTAAGCGGCCTAA
Source organism: Candidatus Marinamargulisbacteria bacterium SCGC AAA071-K20 (assembly GCA_003265975.1). Taxonomy (GTDB): domain Bacteria; phylum Margulisbacteria; class Marinamargulisbacteria; family AAA071-K20; genus AAA071-K20. The sequence continues at coordinate 9,694 of QFBU01000030.1, read as the reverse complement.
CAGCAACAACGTTTCCTGGAGTTCGCCCTATCATTCGTTTCGCTTCATTACCTACGGCCAATACAAGATTTTTTTTGTTATCTAACGCAACCACTGAAGGCTCTTGGACAGTCACTCCCATACCTTGTGCACATACCAAGGTATTTGCAGTTCCCAAGTCGATACCTAAATCGCATCGCATACTGTCATATAGTTTTCTTAAGTAGTTAAGTCCAAGCACTTTATTTAAAAATTTATTTTGTAACATATTTGGTCATCCATCCTAGTTCAATTTGAACTTGCATTATACTCGCTTCCTTATTAGTTATCAAACACTATCGATTTCTTGCACAATTTAGGCCTAAGTGTTTTAATTACTTGACTGAGTTTAGACTCAAAATTAAGTTAAAATATACTACCATTAAGGAATTCGTTATGAGCACAGCAGCAAAAAAAACATTTTTATCAAAAAGGGGATCAAATATAGGCGCCAGCATTACTATGGAAGTGACCGCGCTTGCTAATCAGTTAAAATCTGAAGGAAAGCCGGTTATTGGACTTAGTGCTGGAGAACCAGACTTTGATACTCCCGACTATATTAAACAAGCAGGAATTAAGGCCATCAATGAGGGTCATACAAAATATACAGCTGCCTCTGGAATGCCTTCTTTAAAAAAGGTTATTAGCGACAAGTTAGAAAGAGAACATGGTCTTAGTTATACACCAGATCAAATTGTTGTGTCTTGTGGTGCAAAACATTCTATTTTTAATATAATGATGGCGGTAATTAATGACGGAGACGAAGTTATAATTCCTCAACCTTACTGGGTAAGCTACCCTGATCAAGTAAAAATGGCGGGTGGAGTACCTGTATTTATTGAGACTGACGATAGCTGTCAATTTAAGATCACTCCAGACCAATTACGTAATGCTATTACACCTTCTACTAAATTGTTAATTTTAAATTCGCCCTCAAATCCAACTGGAATGGTATACACAAAAGACGAACTATTAGCGTTATCAGAAGTAATTATTGAAAATAACATTCTCGTAATCTCTGATGAAATTTATGAAAAACTAATTTATGAGGGTGAGCACACTAGTATCGCTGGATTGTCTGGTGCTATCAAAGATCTCGCCATTTTAGTTAATGGGGCGTCTAAGGCTTATTCTATGACCGGGTGGCGCATTGGATATACAGCTAGCTCTTTAGAGATTGCTAAAGTGATGGGGAAAATTCAGAGTCATAGTACGTCTAACCCTGCTACTCCTGCACAATTTGCCAGTCTTACTGCCTTTGAATGTGACGACACTGTTGTTAATTCTATGAAAGAGTCATTTTTAGGTCGTCGAGATTTGATGATTAAAAAATTAAATGAAATTCAAGGTATTACATGTCTAAAACCAGATGGTGCATTTTATGCGTTTCCTAAGATCTCTTCATTTTTTGGGAAGCGTTGTGAGTCGGGCGAAATTACAGATTCTGTAAGTTTTTGTAAGTATTTTTTAAAAGAAAAATTAGTAGCGTGTGTCCCTGGTTCTGGATTTGGATCTGAGGGTTATATTAGGTTGTCTTATGCAGCTTCAGTTCACGACATTAATACGGCGCTTTCACTTCTTGATGAATGGGTTTGTTCTCTAAAATAAATGTCTTACGCTAATTTGCCAGTTGGTATTACCTTAATAAGAGCGGTTACCGAACAAACTGAGGGCATCGCCCTTTCTTTTAAAAAAGGGGATCCTAACTACGAGTCGTTTAATTCGATTGTTAAAGGGTCTGAGTTTATCACTACTAATGCTAACTTTTTGGCAACTCCGGCACATATTACCAATCTTCAGATATTAATGTGTTTAGCACTTTCTATGTATGGAGGCGTGATGGTTCCGTCTATAAAGCAACTGACTTACGCTAACAAAGAAATACGCCTCACTTGGGATTCTGGAATAACCGATTCTTTTACGTTTGGAATTATTGATGTCAAATTCAAAGCATTTTCAAAATACTTTCAAACACGACTCAGTTCAAAAGCCTCTGGAAATGCCGATATACCTAATACAATTTTTCGTGGCGTTAATCAGTTCCTACAGTCTTATATGCTTATTCTTGATGCATGTAGAAACCGCATAGCTCCATTGTTAAAAGGGAAAACTCATCTTATACAAATTTTAGAGCAGCCTATGAATAAAGACTTGTTGTTCATTATTTTGTCGTCAATGCCGGCAGATCAAATGAATTCCTTGTTTATTTTTATTCAAAAATATTTACCTGAGGATTTGTCAGTTAAAACGCCTGATGGAAATCGTGTTAATGTATGTTCTTTATTTGAAACGCCCAGTACTGATGTTACTTTTTTAAGTGAAAAGAATCGTATTTATTTGGATCTTTATTTTGATGGCCAATACCCTATTATCAAAGAAATTACTCAGTCTAAAACATCTGAGTACATGGTGAAATTATTAAGCAATAAAGAAATGTTTGAGGTCACTATGACTAATTTACAAAATATTATTACGCTTCAAGTAGATACTCGAGTGCAGCTCTATCAATTTTTTATAAATTATCTCGACAGCATTACTCCCGATTCTTAGGCTTTTAAAGCATGTCTCAGTTCAACCGTTCTTATTTCGATTATAATTCAACAACACCTTTACTACCTGACGTAAAAAAAGCTATCACTAAGGCTATGGACATCTTTGGAAATCCCAGTAGTACTCACAGTGTAGGGCAACAATCTAGAGAATTGATTGAAACAAGTAGAGATGTCATTGCCAAAAGGCTTGCTGTTAAATCTTCACAAATTTTATTTACAGGGTCTGCCACTGAGAGCAATAACCAGGTATTAAATTCATTTTTAAGTCCCTTTATTAAAAACCAAGAGCCTGTTCATATTTTATATTCTGCCATAGAGCATTCTAGTGTTCGCGCGTATATAGAATGGATGCAAAGTCTAGGTATAGACTGTGATGAGATACAGGTTGATGGCAAAGGACTCATTGATTTGGATCATTTAAAGTCTCAAATTAAACCGCACACTAAATTAATTGTAGTGATGCTTTGTAATAATGAAGTGGGGACTATACAACCCATAAAAGAAATTGTTGAAATTGCAAAAGCACATGACATTAAAGTGCATACTGACGCTGTTCAGGCCTTAGGAAAAATAGACGTAAATGCTGATGACTTAGGTGTAGATTTTTTAAGTTTTTCTGGACATAAGATTTATGCGCCAAAGGGTGTTGGTGGTTTGTATGTAAAGGATGAGGAGACTTTGTCTTCTTTACTTCATGGGGGCGGTCATGAAAGACGGTTGAGAGCTGGCACTGAAAATATTTTGGGTATTGCGGCTCTAAAGGTAGCATTTGAAGCCATAGATCCGGTTGGCTATAATGCATTAATTACGCCTTTAAGAAATTATTTTTTAGACCAGTTAGTAACTATTGAAGGAGCGGTTGTACATACTGATACTCAGATCAGTGTTTGTAATACTCTTAATGTGGGTTTTAAAGGCTTAGATGGTGTAAACTTAGCGATGAGTTTGGACCTGGATGGGTTTTCAGTATCTACTGGATCTGCTTGTTCGTCGGGGTCTATTGAACCCTCACCGGTACTTAGTGCAATGGGTATTGATGAGGTGCTTAATAAAGGGTCTTTAAGGTTAAGCTTAGGACTTTATAACACCAAAGAAAATATTGATAAGTTTATGATTTCTTTAAATACTGCCATTGCACAAGCGAGGACATAAAATGACAAAATTGAGACAAGCATTAGAAAAGAATTTTTTAAAAGATTATAGATCGTACCCGGCTACTTTATTTGTGGAGGGAAATTACAAAGAGGCTCCAGTTTGGATTGGCGTTATTGTTAACAATGATGTTGTTTTGGATGTTAAGTGGCATTGTGTAGGTCTAGATGATGAGTCTGAAGCGCTGTTGATTTCTCTTTCTCAGGACTTAATTGGCTTGACTATGAGCCAGGTAAAAGAGGCCTTAGCTGATTTTTCTACTGAGCCTATTATTGTTGAGTTTTTGGGTAAACTTAACGAATTAGTTTAAATAATTTTTTGAGAATCCCATCCTTTAAGCCAATGACCAAGAATAACCCCAAATAAGCTGAGCAAGAATGAGGGTATAAAATGCCATAGAAGTAAGTGTGGCGTGTAGTTTATTGGGCAGACAGCCGTTAGCCCCCATAAGCTACAAAACGAGTCTGACATTGAGATAAGTACACCGGTTAATAAGGGAATACTGAAAGAATAGCCAAGCCATAGAGACTGACTTAACTTAGACAACATCATGAAGTCGTAAACCAGTAAAACTAAGCATAATGCTTCCAAGTTTTTGGGGTAAGGCGTGACGTTTGAAACGCTGAATAAGCGGCTGTAATACTTGTTAAAAATATTAATAGCGATTTTAATGACCATAGGTTTTTAGTAATTATTGAATGATTCATTGGCACGATTAGGACAACGAAACAAAATAGTACTGATAATAAAACCCAGTAAATAGTGCTTTTCTGAATAGACATCAGTGGCTTAACTTTATTGCAGTCTTTTTTGTCGATTACAAACGCCGAGTTTGTAAAGTCTTCTATATCTACATCATTACTCATTTTTGACTCTTTCTTAAAAAAGTCTATACGCTTATACCGTGTAATTGTACGAGCCCAAGGTAAAAATGGATACTGAGGATTGTAGGTATGCCCTGCCTTATGTATGGCTAATAAGGTTTCAATGCATTTTTCGTAGGCCATTTGGTCACCAGATTGTGCTAGGGCAAATAATTTTGAGAGGTCTTGGTCAAATTTTATTAACTTAGTTTAAGTAATTTACGTGGTTTTGAAAAGTTAAGGGCTGACCATATGGCCAGCCCTGTGTGGTAAGTGATAACTTTTTAGAGCTTTATTTCGCTCTTTTAATATCTTTTAGCTCAATTTCAAAGATCAGTGCTGAACCAGGTGCAATTAATGCTCCTGCGCCTCTGTCTCCGTAAGCTAGGCTTGGTGGGGAAAATATTTGAAATTTATCGCCAATATTCATTAGTTGAAGCGCTTCAGTCCAACTTGCAATTACTCCCGTTACTGGGAATTCTGCAGGTTTCCCACGTTTGTACGAACTGTCGAACTCTGTCCCGTCTAGTAACGTTCCTTTATAATCAACAACTACCGTGTCTTTAGACTTAGGCTTACTTTTTGATTTAGATCTTTTGAGTACTTTGTACTGAAGACCTGATTTAGTCGTTTTGATACCCGACTTGCTTTTGTTCGCGGCTAAGAATACGGAGGCTTGTTTATTGTTTACTGCTGATGCTTCTTTTATCACTTTGATTTGTTTTTCCTGTTGTTCTTTTTGAAAATTGTTAAGTGCTTTTTCTGTTTCTTCTTTGTCTAGTTTAGAAGTTTTTATTAACCCGTCTTGAATTCCTTGTAGAAATGAATTCTCGTCAATTTCTAAACCTTGTGCTTGCATGTTTGTACCTATGCTTTGCCCTAGTACATAACTAATTTTTTGTTCGCTGTTATTGAAGTCTACTGGTTTGTTGCATCCTACAACTACCAAAAGTAAACCCATTAACGACGATAATAATACTCTTTTCATTCGATGATCCTCCTTGATTTGTGTATACTTATAATACACCTATTTTAAGGGTAAATCCAATAAAATTTATGTGCAAATTATTTAGCAGCCTGTTTTTTTGTCCCATAAAAGTAAATGGAGTCTACTTGAAAATCCGAGCCCTTTTTCTTTGCACCACTCTACTACTTGTGGTGACAGTGCTAGGCAATCATCTTTAGTTTCTGCCCCTGGCATTAGTTGAATTTTTTGACTTGGAATTTTGAAAGGAATGATAAAAGAATTAGTAATTTCGTCGCAGTCTGATTGATTACTCACTACAAATTTATAGTACCCCTTTTGGCTTTCGGTAAAAAAAGTTAAGGCCTCATTTATTAGGCGGTCTTCTTTTTTCATTCCTGAGTTTTTTAGTTTTGGACTGACATTATACTGAGATATAAAACTGTCTAGTTTTTTGGTAGGTGTAATTGTGCCGTTTGTTTCTACTTCTATAAATGGAAGAAACGACTGAAATTGTTTAAAGTCGTTTAAAAATTTAACTAGTTTGTCTTGCCACAGTAAGGGTTCTCCTCCAGTTATTACTAAATGAGCTCCATTTTTTAAGTGGTTTAGCCAACCATTCTGTTCCCAACTTTCTAAGAGATCTACAATGTTAATTGTCTCTCCTTTTGTCCAGACTTCTATAGTGTCGCAACGCCAAGTCGCGCCTGAGTCTAAGGATTTAGTTTTTATTGTGTTAATACCGCCACAGCTTAAATTACACCCTTTTAAACGTAAGAAAACGGCTGGAACTCCGGTGCATTTACCTTCTCCTTGAATAGAATAAAATGATTCGCTTACTGGAAGTGTGTGTGGCATTATTCTTGAAGTTGCTTTGCTGATTTTAAAAAGAGGGTTTTCCATTTCTCTCTGTTTTTTAGACGTTTTTTGTCGATAGATGCTCCTCTTACTAGATGGTCTTTTAGACGACTTATGGCCCAGAGCTGCACATTTTTTGCTTCTTGAGTTTCTAATATAAGCGCTACGGCTAATACAATTTCGATTCGGTATTGCACTGTTGTTTTTGCACTGGAGTTTTGTCCTGTTTTTTCGATGTGTTGCACGCGTCTTATGAGTTCTTTTTTTGAAAAGTCATAGCTTTTTATTGAAGTATTAATAGCTGTCATCACGTCTATTCTCTTACATCCAAACAGTTGTATCATCTGGTGCTGACTTAACCATGGCTCGTCCTCTAAGTTATCAAGGCTCACTTGTGGTTTCTTATGTGCGTCTAATTCAATTTTTATGGGCTCATCTGAGATATGTTCTGCTGGCACTTAAGATCCGGTTTCTTGAGAAGAAGGATAACCAAAAATTATTTGGTGGGCATTGTAGGTGTCTCTATATCCGTCTGTCGTTAAACACACTTTAGACTCGGCCTCTTCTGGGTTTTCATATTGGGCTTCTAATAAAATTATATTGTTTAATTTTGCTACAAAGGAATTTCCGAATATTAAATTACCTGGTTCTGTAGTTTTAAAGTCTTTTATCCAATTGGGGTCACCTTCTGTTGAGTCCGCGTGAATTAACAAGGCCGAGCTTCCATTAATTTTAAATTGGAAGCTGTCAGCTGTTGTGGGGCTTTCTTCTGTATGCCCTGCGATAACTCTTGATAACATTGTAAGTAGCTCCTAAGAAATATAATTCGTCATATTCTTCAAACGTCTTTATTGTTATACTAAAAAGCAAAGTTTCAATTTTGACAAGCATACATAAGGAGATGAATACCCCATGATTAGTGACCAAACATTACAATTAATTCTTTCTGTGCCTCTTCTTTTATTACTTTTGGTAACTTTTAGCGCAGTTAAACAATACAGAGAGAAATTCGCCAAGAAAAACGACTTACTTTAGAGTCCCCACTTGTTTATATGTTTTAGAGTTCTCGTCCCAAGAAAAACTTACAGCGTTTCCAGTCACTGTGTTTCTAACTAGGACCCCCTCTTCAAAACTTAGATAATCGTTTTTGTAACTATTGTTTAATCCAAAAAAGAAAAACATAAAGTCGTATGAGATAGAGTCTTCGTCTTTAGTGTTTTCCCCAGGTGTTTCTTTGCTGTTTATTATTACAAAAATGGAGTCTCTGTATGCGCTGTCTAGGGGTAAAATAAAAGCATAGTCGGCGTGATCGTCGCCTGTAAAGTCTGCTTTTAAAAAAGAGGGGTGATTTTCTACTTCTTGGGTTTCATAGAATTTGCTTACCATAGTCTGAGAAAGTTCTTCTATGGTTGGGTAGTGAAATCCGCGGACATGGTTGAGTAAATAGACGTCTAGTTTGTCTGGAATTGAAAATAAATTCTCTCCTTTTTGTTTACTCAAACAGGCTGAGAGAAACAACATTGCAATACAAAGAAGTAGGAACTTTTTCATTAGTTAATTAAGGGTTCTTGAGACACTTCAAAGCTATACTTTGCAGCACCTTCCCCTTGATAAAGCGCTTTGTAGATTGGGTCGTGCGACAATCCTAAATGTACCATCGCGGCTATAAATGGATAGGGCTTGTTGTTGGATACTTTTAAGTTTTCTTTTAAGTCTTCTGGCGGGCACTCTGGGCTATAGTCTTGGTGTACATATTGGGCCAGTAGGGTTCCGTTTTCTATGAGTTGGTAAGTCACGTGCTTTTCTTCATTTCTTTTAAAACAGCATACAACTTCTGCCCCCTCACTTGTGATTGTAAATGGTGCGGCTCTGAAGAAACTTCCTTCTTCGTTAATAATCTCGTTATTCTCTACTTTTAATTTGTATGATGACATGTGGTTTCCTTTCTAATATCTTCTTTTTTCTGCGCGTCGTCGGCGTCTTTCTTTTCGTGTTTGGTAATCGCTTTTTTGTCTCTTTTTCTTATGAGGCTTTAGGTCTCTTCTTTGATGTTTGGAGTTTAGGTTCATAGTCAAACCAATACCTAAATTAAATGGGTTGATACTTAAATCTGTTTCACTGTCTGTGGCAGTTAAATAGGACGCTTCTAGAAACCAAGTGAGATCGCGGTCTATTTTGAAAAGAAGGCCGGCTTTTCCACCAAACGTAAAGCCTGGGCTGCTGTAGTTTGAAGGAAGAATATTCATTCCAGCAGCGGCTCCAACATAAGGGCTAATTTGTTTTTTTGGATTAAAAATGTAGCTGGCGCCGACTAGAATTGGGGCCATTTTTAAGTGAAGAGTTTCGCCCTCGGCTTTTGACTCGGCATATCCCATTGAAAGGTCGTACATAATTCCAGTAGAAGATAGTAAGCCAAACGTGCCTTTAAAGTGATAGGTAGTAGCGTAGTTTTCTGAAAAAGATGTGTAGCCGCCACCTAGACCGATAAATTTTTGGGTCGCTTGGGTGATTGTAGTGAGTGACATTAATAGGAATAGGAAAAGTGTGATTAATTTTGAATAAGGTTTCATATGAACTTACCTCTCTTATTTTGATTAGGTAAGAGTAGCATAATCATTTTGTTGAGGCCAGATTTAGGGGTTTATTTGGGGTGTCCCCCTGGAGAATTTAGGCCTCTAGTACCTTTAACAAACTTCTGTGAATTACTTCTAACTCTCCCAGTAGGGAAGCCGCTTATACTAAAAGCTTGAGGTGAGCTGCCTGACCTTGCTGCATGCAAAAAAATATCCTGTTGAATAAAATATTTAAATTTAAGTTTTGTTATACTCTTCTGTCATCTCCAATGTCTTGAACTAGGTTTCGTCAAGCCCGCGGGTCATAGCTAGTTTTCCTGAACGAATCAACTCAAGGATCTCGTACTTTTTAACGAGTTCTAGGCATGCATCAATTTTGTCAGAGTTGCCGGTGACTTGGATGATGATTGATTTGTCAGCAAGATCTAAGGTTTGACCATTGAAATGCTGCAATATTTGCAAGACTTCTTGACGGTTTTTTTGGTCTGATTTTATTTTAATTAATGCAATTTCTTTTACTACGCAATTAGACGAGTTATGTTCACTAGCGTTTACTACGTCTACTAGTTTTCCACATTGCTTAATTATTTGCTCTAGCGTTGATCTGTCTCCTGATGCTGTTATTGTCATTCGTGAAAACTTTCCGTCGAAGGCTGGTGATACTACTAATGACTCAATATTGAATGCTCGTCTTGCGAATAGTAGACACACTCT